>CALLLY010000246.1 GCA_938008205.1 uncultured Granulosicoccaceae bacterium | reverse complement strand
ACAGAACGCTCCGCCGTTACCGGCACAATGCGGTTTACCCCCAGTTCAGTGGCCTTCTGAATAATGAGGTCCAGCTTGCTGCCTTTGGCAAGCGATTGAACCAGGGTGATGTTAAGTGGTGACTCTGTGTTGTTGGGGATGCAGGTATCGACACTGACCACGGTGCCACCGTTAATTTCACAGATAGTCGCCGGGTAGTTGCTGCCATCACCGTTGAATAGTGTGACGGTATCTCCGACCTGGCGTCGCAACACGCGAGTCAGGTACTTTGCAGCATCCTTGTCGAGTTGCAACTGCTGGCCGACGATCAGAGGCTGTGCAGGGATATAAAGCCTGGGGTTCTTCACGACTTTTTCAGTGACTCTATACGTTGACGCAGCGCTTCTTTTTCATCGGCGGTCATCGCTGAAGGTGGTTTGTCTATTGAAGTTGTGTTGAGTAACCTTGATTCTTTGTTGAGCCATTGTATTGCGTGTCTGACCACGCTGAGCGGATCGTCGATACCGGTTTCTGCACTCTCACCAATAGTGTTTGCGGCGAGCTTAATCAGGCTTGCTCCCTCGGGTTTCTCGCGAAAATACTCCAGCACTCCGCTATGGGTAATGGCTGGATTATTCTCGACGACAGACACAACCTGCAGGAGTAGTGAAGCACCAGGTATCTGATCTGAAAAGTTATACTCTTCCGGATCTATTTCAAGCACCACCGCAGGTTGTGAGAGTATGGCGATCAGTGCACGACGAACGGGAGTTTGGCGTGCCGTGGAAGAATGCTGCGTTGCCGCCTGAGGTTCCGGTGCTGCCGCTGTCATGACCTGCACACCGACTCTGTCGTTAAGTTGCTGAGTAACCAGCTCGCGATAAACGCCTTTGGGCATTTGTTCAATCATTGGACGTACCAGCTCTGCCAGTCTGGCTTTGTGTCCGGTACCGCTTTCGTCAGATCCTTTTCGTGACTGTTCCATTAGCGTTGAAAACATAAACTCTGAAGCTTCCAGTGCATTGTTTTGCACCAGCTGTTCGAAATGATCTTTGCCATGGGTGTTGACCAGGCTGTCCGGGTCTTCACCTGCAGGTAAAAACAAAAACCGGGCATCACGACCGGATTTAAGCGACGGCAGTGCCGAGTTTAACGCTCGCCATGCGGCTTTGGTTCCGGCGTTGTCACCGTCGAAGCAGAATACAATTTCATCGGTCTCGCGGAACAGCAGGGATACCTGTTCAGGTGACGTGGCGGTGCCAAGCGTGGCAACAGCGTTTTTTATGCCCTGCTGCGCCAGGGCGATCACATCCATGTAGCCTTCCACCACAATGATGCGATCCGCGCGATTGCGTTTGTGTTTGCGCAGTTCATACAGACCATAGAGTTCGCGGCCTTTTTGAAACAACGGTGTTTCGGGTGAGTTGAGATATTTGGGTTCAGCGTTGTCCATCACGCGTCCGCCAAAACCGATTACCCGTCCACGCCGGTCTCTGATGGGAAACATGATTCTATTGCGAAAGCGATCATGTGTTTTGCCGGAGTCGTTGCGAATAAGCATGCCGGTAGTAATGAGTGACGACTCGTTGCTCTGTGTGGCACCGATCAGCGCATGCCACTGATCCGGTGCAAAACCGATTTGAAAGTCGAGCGCTGTTTCGCCGGTGATATGGCGGTTTTTCAGGTAGTTGATTGCGCATTCGTGGGTTCGCAGTTGTGCAGTGTAATAGGCGGAGCACTGCTGCAACGCATCGTACAGCCCTTGCTGCGATGGTGTAATGGGCACAATGGCATCACGAGGCACCTCAAGCCCGACGCTGTCTGCCAGATATTCAACCGCATCGACAAAATGCATGTGATCAAAATCCATCAGAAAACTGATGGCAGTGCCGCTGACCCCGCAACCAAAGCAGTGATAAAACTGCTTGGTCTGGCTAACGTTGAATGACGGCGTTTTTTCGTTGTGAAAAGGGCAGCAGGCCTTGTGGTTATTGCCGGCTTTTTTCAGCGGCACATAGCGGTCGATAACATCTACGATATCGACTCGCGCCAGTAACTCATCAATGAAGGATTGTGGAATTCGCCCTGCCATCGGTGCAGATTATCGCAGACCCTCCGGTTTGTCGCAGTATTTGTCGACAGACCATCACGCTGCTCGCTTCAGGTTTGACAGTAATGCTGAAAGCTCCGCGGCTTTTGGCGTAACTAACCAGAATCTGGCACTCAGGCTGTAGAAGTTATCGACAATTTCCTGGCCCCACTCACTACCGGTTTCTGCCACATGGCGAATCAGCAGGCTTTCCAGTACATGGCGATAAGCCTCCATCGATTCCGGATGTACGCGCTGGATTTCGATCATTTCGTGGTTGTAGCGATCGACAAACTGATTGTGCTGATCAAACACGAAGGCAAAGCCGCCTGTCATACCCGCGCCGAAGTTAACGCCAGTGTCGCCAAGTACCGCCACACAGCCGCCAGTCATATATTCACAGCCATGATCGCCAATGCCCTCGATGACAGCGGTAGCGCCGGAGTTGCGTACGGCAAACCTTTCGCCACCCAGTCCGGCTGCGTACATTTCGCCGCCGGTGGCACCGTACAGGCAGGTGTTGCCGACGATGGTGGTGTGGTGGCTTTCGAACCGCGATTCAGCGGGTGGCTTGATCACGATTTTGCCACCTGCCATGCCTTTGCCGACATAGTCGTTAGCATCACCTTCCAGATACAGGTTTAGTCCCCCCGCGTTCCAAACACCAAAGCTTTGACCGGCCGTACCAGTGAGGTGGATGTCCAGCGGTGAATCCGCCATGCCAAGATTGCCGTGGTGTTTGGCAATCTCACCGGATAGCCTTGCACCGATGGAACGGTTTACATTCTTTACGCGGTAGTGAAACCTGCCGCCGGTTTTGTTGTGAATGGCATCGTGGCAATCGTCGACCATTTTTTTGGCCAGCTCTGCGCGGTCAAACGGACGGTTATGACGCTGCGTGCAATAGCGTGGTGCTTCACGCGGCACACCGCCATCGGACAGCAATGGTGCGAGATCAATTTTTTGTTGCCGGCTGGTGTTGCCGGGTATTGATTCCAGCAGATCAGTTCTGCCGATCACTTCGTTAATGCTTCGTGCACCCAATGACGCCAGTTGATGACGAACGTCCTGTGCTACAAACTGCATATAGTTGACGACTTTATCGACATTGCCATTGAAGTGTCTTTTGCGCAGAATTTTATGCTGTGTCGCAACACCGGTAGCGCAATTGTTCAAATGGCAGATTCTTAAAAACTTACAGCCCATGGCGATCATCGGACCCGTGCCGAAACCAAAGCTCTCGGCTCCAAGCAGTGCAGCCTTGATGACATCCAGCCCGGTTTTCAGGCCACCATCGGTTTGTACCCGCACACGATCACGCAGGTTGTTAGCCCTTAGTATCTGGTGGGTTTCCGACAGGCCGAGATCCCATGGGGACCCCGCGTACTTGACGCTGGTTAACGGTGATGCACCGGTTCCGCCATCGTATCCGGAAATAGTAATCAGATCGGCATAGGCTTTTGCCACACCGGCTGCAATGGTCCCGACTCCGGCTTCAGCGACCAGCTTTACTGATACCAGTGCCTGCGGGTTTACTTGTTTTAAATCGAAGATCAACTGTGCGAGGTCTTCAATGGAATAGATGTCATGATGAGGCGGTGGTGAAATTAACGACACGCCCGGCATGGAATACCGCAGTGATGCGATCATGTCATTCACTTTGTGTCCGGGAAGCTGTCCGCCTTCTCCTGGCTTGGCACCCTGGGCAATTTTGATTTGAATAACTTCTGCGTTGACCAGATAGTGTGGTGTGACACCGAATCGTCCTGATGCCACCTGTTTGATTTTTGAGTTCTTTACCGTGTTATAGCGTTGCGGGTCCTCTCCACCTTCGCCGGAATTGGAACGTGCGCCAAGCTGGTTCATAGCTTCAGCAAGTGTTTCATGTGCCTCGGGTGACAGCGCACCCAGTGACATACCGGCAGAGTCGAAGCGGCTGATAATTGCCTCTGCAGATTCTACTTCATCCAGTGGCACCGGATTTTCTGCAAATTTAAGTTTAAGCAGATCTCTTATTGCTGCCGGTGGGCGGTTATTGACAGTATCTGCGTAGATTTTATAGTCACTGTACTCACCGCTGCTTACCGCGTTTTGCAGGCTGCTGACAACATCCGGGTTATAGGCATGATATTCACCTCCCTCGATATATTTGAGCAGTCCGCCGTGATCAACTCTTTTAAGCTCGTTAAAAGCGTCTTGCGCCAGGGCTTTACTGTCTTGTGTTAACTCATCAAATCCTGCGCCCTGAATTCGACTGACTGAACCGGTAAAGCAGAGATCGACAACTTCGTTGTGCAATCCGACAATCTCAAACAATTGCGCACCGCGGTAACTGGCAATGGTTGATATACCCATCTTAGACAGTACTTTAAGCAACCCTTTGTTGATCCCT
This sequence comes from uncultured Granulosicoccaceae bacterium, assembly GCA_938008205.1. GTDB lineage: Bacteria > Pseudomonadota > Gammaproteobacteria > Granulosicoccales > Granulosicoccaceae. The sequence goes on along the minus strand of CALLLY010000246.1, from coordinate 218 downwards.
TTGCGATAATTTTGTTCAAGTGACAGCGTGTCGGGGTGGTCAATTTCGCCTCTGCGCGCCATACCCTGAATAGACTCGTATGCGAGATACGGAAACACACAGGTTGCACCGTAACCGATTAATACCGCGATATGATGCGGATCTCTTGCGGTGCCGGTTTCTACCACAATGTTGGCATCACTGCGTAATCCACCCTTGATTAAGCGATGGTGTACAGC
>CALLLY010000245.1 GCA_938008205.1 uncultured Granulosicoccaceae bacterium | reverse complement strand
GTCGCTAATCGCAGTGGATTAACAACGTCTGCTGTGCTCGGAGATCAGACCATGGTTGGCGTGACGGCAGCACAGCGTGCACATATTCACTGGCCACCTGTTGGTGGACTGCCACAAGGTGTGGCAACCGATACCCTCGGTTATGCAGCCAATAGTGTGGTACTTGCAAAACTGCAGGAGTTAAACGCATTGTCCGCCGATTTGTGTCTGGTGCATATGAATGAGCCTGACTCCGCATTGCATGTGTACGGACCAGAGGCGGAAGAGACGCTGGCTCAAATAAAGCGTTGTGATCAGGATCTTGCCGCGCTAGTGGAGCAGTTACAGCCAACCTGGGACGACACTGTGTTGTTTGTATTGAGTGATCATGAGCAGGAGGCTATAGATCAATCACAACCTGAACTATATATCGACACGCTGCTCAGCGCTGCAGGCTTACCCGGCCATGGTCATAACGAAGGTGCCGTAGCGCTGATCGTTGATGGCGCTAATGCCAGTGACGCACAGGTAATCCCTGAAATTGAATCAGCGGTGGATTTGGATGACGGTGTGACTCTGGTATGGTCAACCGCTGGCAGAGTGTTCGGGCAGGGTAAAAAGAATCGCCTCGGACAACATGGTTCGCCCAGAACAACAACACAGGTAGCAACGGTATCGGGTGGACACCCGGTTGTGCCAAAGCTTGCCGAGGCGGTTAGAAACTGTCGACCGTATGGCACACAATGGGCGCCAACTATTGCAAAGTTGTTTGCATTATCGTTGCCGTCTGCCACAGGAAAACCATTATTGTAGTTTTGGTAAATGATCGATCTGGAATCTACCAACCTGCAGATTAACCTCGGTAAGTTATGACAAAGACCCCGCTGCTGCTACTCCCGGGCATGATGTGCGATGCCAGACTTTTCGCCCCTCAGGTAGCCATGCTATCGGCCAGCTGGGCGGTGATGGTGTGCCCGCTGACAAACGGCGACAGCATTGACAAGATCGCCACTCATGTGTTGCAGCATGCGCCGCCGTCATTTGCTTTGTGTGGTCTTTCGATGGGCGGCATTGTGGCCATGGAAATGATGCGCCAGGCACCGCAGCGTGTAGAGAAACTGGCACTTCTCGATACCAATCCACTGGCAGAACACCCCGATCGGATCGCCGCCCGCGAACCGCAAATTCAAGCCGCCCTCAATGGCGGGTTGAGGGCTTTGATGCGAGATGAAATGAAACCGCATTACCTGGTTGACGGTCCCAATCGGCCGCGGATTCTGGATTTATGTATGGATATGGCTGAAAGTCTCGGGCCTGAGGTTTTTGTCAGTCAGTCCAGAGCGCTGCAAAGCCGCCGTGATCAACGTGATACTTTAACCACGGTGAGCGTGCCGTCACTGATCATGTGTGGCGAGTCGGATGCACTGTGTCCTGTAGAGCGGCATGAATTGATGCATCGTCTTGTTCCGGTCTCTAAACTGTTGGTAGTACCCGATGCCGGTCACCTGCCAACACTTGAGCAACCCGAAGTGACCACACAGGCCCTGCGTCACTGGTTGTCGGTCTAACCGTTACACCAAAGTACTAGAGGAAATATCCATGCGCGCCAGGCGAATGATCACCGCAGTAGAGGCACATGCCGAAGGGGAAGGTGGGCGTGTTATCACCGGTGGTATGCCACCCCTCAAAGGCGATACGGTTTTTGAGAAAATGCAGTTTATGCAGCAGCATCACGATGATATTCGAACACTAATGCTACAGGAGCCTCGCGGTAATCCTGCGCTGTGTTGCAATGCGCTGGTGCCACCGAGTAATCCGCAGGCAGACGCAGGTTTTATTATCATGGAGCAAAGTGAGTACCCGCCCATGTCAGGCAGTAATACCATCTGTGTTGTCACTGTGCTGTTGGAAACCGGGGTGTTGCCAATGGTAGAACCGATAACAACCCTGACACTCGAGTCACCTGCAGGCATTATTGAAGTCAAAGCAAGCTGTAACGATGGAAAAGTAGAGCGGGTTGAATTTTTAAATGTACCGGCCTTTGCTGTACATATTGGTGTGCCACTGAATATTCCCGATTACGGCTCTGTTGAGGTGGATATAGCATGGGGTGGAATGTTCTTTGTGATCGCAGATGCTGCACAATTTTCCATTGATCCGGTAGCAGCGCACGGCAGTGATATTGTTCGCGTCTGTGAAGCTATGCGGTCGGCCGCTGCTGAACAATACCCGGTGGTTCACCCCGATAACAAAGACATCTCGGGCCCGACCATCGCACAACTCACAGCTCCGGCTAACAACGCCGCCACCGATGGTCGCGGTGCGGTTACGGTGTCATCCGGGGCTTACCGTGCAGGTGCAATCAGTGGTGCACTTGATCGTTCACCCTGTGGTACAGGTACCTGTGCAAAGATGGCGGTATTGCATGCTAAAGGTGAGCTTGGTGTCGGGCAGGATTACGTTAATGCGGGGCCACTTGGTACGACCTTTACCGGCCGTATTGAAGAGACTACCCGGGTTGGTAACTATGATGCGATCGTGCCAACGCTATCCGGACAGGGCTGGATCTATGGGGTGTCACAGTATCTTCTCGACCCGAGCGATCCGTTTCAAACCGGTTTTACTGTGGGGGACATATGGGCAAGTTAAACGCGCCATTAAATACAGCGAACACTGACCAGCTTGCTGTTGCCTATTATGAATACGGTGAATCATCCGGCTGGCCTTGCATTCTAAATCACGGTTTTCCCTATGATGTGCATTGTTATGATGGTTGCATAGAGCCGTTAATCGCAGAGGGTGCCAGAGTGATTGTGCCCTACCTGCGAGGCTATGGCGCAACACGGTTCCTGAGAGATGATACCCTGCGTTCAGGAGAACAGGCAGCTTTAGGTAACGATCTGCTGCAGCTTATGAATGCACTCTCGATTGAAAAGGCAGTAGTGGGTGGCTTTGATTGGGGAGGCAGAGCGGCATGTGTAGTCGCAGCACTTTGGCCCGAGCGTGTGATGGCGCTGGTGTCCGGTAACTCGTATAACATTCAGAATATAGCAGCCAGCATGCAACCGGCGGATCCCGAGTTTGAATCCGGCTTTTGGTATCAGTATTACTTTCACTGTGAACGTGGTCGAAACGGGCTTACCGATAACCGAGAGGGCATTGCTAAACTGCTGTGGCAACAATGGTCCCCCACCTGGCAGTTCACAGACAATACTTTTAAGCAGACGGCCGAAGCGTTTAATAACCCCGACTTTGTGGATGTTGTGATTCACTCGTACCGGCACCGCTATGCGTTAGTGGCTGGTGACCCGGCACTGTTAGCTATTGAAAAAAGCCTCCAGGCGCAGCCTGACATCGTCGTGCCGGCGATTACAATCGATGGTAATGTGAATGGTGTTAGTCCGATGACGGCAGATCATGCTGTTAAGTTTACGGGTTTGTACGAGTATCGCGTGTTTAAGAATGCCGGACACAATCTGCCGCAGGAACGGCCGCAAGAGTGGGCGCAGGCGGTGTTAGATGCCAGGGCTATGGCGGGGTAAGGTTGTGGTTTTGTGGAGCGCGCAGAATAGACTTTTCGGAAACTTCGAAGCGCAGGCGACTTTTAAAATCTCGTGCAGCCTCGCTTAAGCGTCGGGTTACCTGATTCTATCTTTCTATCGGTGAATGGTCGGATAACACTGTCGCGCTCAAAATGTATCCAACGCTCGATTGATACCCTCCCGATTGAAAGGGTGTTGTATAAGTTTTGTCTATGGTCAGGTCCTCCAGAAAACCCGACGCGTCAGCGAGGCTATGTACGACATTTCAACTCGCTGACGCTTCGGGCTTCCTGAAAGTCACCTAAGACAATGGCTTTTACGATACCCGCTTGAGGTGCGGCGCAGAATGGGAGCTCTGCTTGGCATGTCTTGGCCGGTGACCTCACCACAAACAAAACCACCGCATTTTGTTTTGCGGTAACATCAACACTCCTAAAAGCTATCGATACGCACCATGTCATTCACTCCAGAGCTCCTGACTGAACTACGCGGGAAATTCGAACAAATTGATCATTGCCCGCAGCAGGGGGAGCGTATATTTTTTGAAAATGCCGGTGGCGCATTGACGTTAAAATCGGTGACTGGAACCTCGGCACAGTTTGCGGCCATTCCTGATAATCAAGGCCGCGACAACCCCGGGAGTCACGAGCTTGTACGCGTGATTGA
>CALLLY010000244.1 GCA_938008205.1 uncultured Granulosicoccaceae bacterium | reverse complement strand
ACCAACATCGAAGTAATAAACCAACCTGCTCTCAACACTAAAGGAAGCAGCACCTCCCATCATCCAGGAGCGCCACCCAAAGGGCCAACATTCGCGACAAGGACTTTGGTTACTTTGGTCCCTTCAAAGTAACGCCCGCTGCAAGCGACACCCACCCAGCCCGTTGCCAAGCGAACCAAGCAAACCTACCCAACCCGCCGCCTCTTAGGCGCAGACTCCGTATAAACATACCCATCCGGCGGACTAAACCTCACCACCGGAAACGCCGGATACAGCGCATTGGTTTTACGAATCAACGCAGACATCCAACGATCAAGCTTACGGTCTGAAACTGACCCTTCCGGCGCGCCAGATACCTGTTTCAGAGATTCTCTGCCGACAACCTCTTCCGGATATCTGAGCAACTGCGACAACAGCTCAAATTCCACTGGAGTTAACTTTTCCTGCCGCCCGTCTGAAGAAGCGGTCATTTCAAATTCGTTAATTTTCGGAGTGGGGAAATTCTTGCTCATGACCAACGTGCCAATGTGTGCCGGTAAAGTACCACCACCGGCAAAGGTTGAAAACACTCCGCAACGATACGGCAAGACAAAATTTGCATTGTGTACTGACAAATTAACCTACAATTAAGTGCTCAGCGAAGTTCTTCTGCCGCTGACGCACTGTTTCCTTTGAGTTATCTCCATACACCCCAGCAGAGTGCCAACTTGAAAAACACGGACAAAGGCGTCGCGCGCCTGATTTCTGCAGCCAGATACTCACGCCAGGGACTGCTGGCGGCCTACCGGCAAGAGGCAGCGTTCCGGCAGGAAGTCTGGCTGGCGGCGGTGCTCATACCGGCAGCAATTTTCCTGGGCGATACCTGGCTGGAAACGGTCGCACTGGCGGGCTCGGTGGTCCTGCTTTTAATTGTAGAGCTACTAAACTCTGGTATTGAAGCGGCGGTAGACAGGATGGGCGATGAGTATCACGAGCTGTCCGGTCGAGCCAAAGACATGGGTTCTGCAGCCGTGCTACTGACACTGCTCCTTACGGCGATGGTCTGGGCGGCCATTTTGCTCAACTGATCACGATTCACTCTTCTATTCTTAATGCATGCAACAGACTTCACTCAATGCTTTCATCGTTCTTCAGCCGCTTGGGTCGAATGCCGAGAATCTAATATGCAGGAGGAGTGGTAGCAATGTACGAAGTAGGCAGCAACAATGAATAATAATCTGGCGATTAGTCCATTCTCACAATCCGGAGCAACTTACCCAGCACACATGAACGAACGCTACGCCATCTACTTTGCTCCGGCAGACGACTCCCCGCTGGGGGTTTTCGGTGCCAGCGTGTTACGCAGAAAGGCCGGCAATGCACAAGCCTGGTACAACCCCGATCTTCCGTACAACTTTGACAATACTGATTTGTGGCTGAGCTGCATTAAAAAGCCCGCCCGCTACGGATTTCACGCGACAATAAAAGCCCCGTTCGAACTGGCCCCCGGTTGCACGGCTGATCAGCTTCTCAGTGATGTTGAACAGTTTTGTAAAAACCAATCTGTGTTAGCAATGCCTGATCTGGCACCACGCCGCACAAGACGATTTGATGCACTGGCCTTTGAGAAACAACCCGATGCTATCAAAGCCTTTGCCAATAAGTGCGTTGAACATTTCGAGCCTTACCGCGGCCCACTTACCGAAGCAGATCTCAAGCGCCGACACCAGGATAACCTGTCAGAAGAGCAGCAACACTACCTGGATCAATTTGGTTATCCCTATATATTCAATCAGTTTAATTTTCATATGACATTGTCCGGCAACATGCCAGACGCCGACAATGGCTACCTGCAATGGCTATCTACCATTTACCCGCTAATGGTGCCGGAAACACCCGTACTGGACCGGTTAAGCGTATTTCATCAGCCGGATCGCAACACACCTTTCGTGCGTGTAGCCGAGTTTACCTTCGGCAATCCCTAATGTTTCGGGTGCACCGCGCTACCCTGCAGGGTTACACTTAACGGTAACACTGTCAGGGTTACCATCAAATGCTTAAGATTCCACCACCTGTTATTGGACTACTGGTTGCAGTGGCCATGTGGCTTGTTTCGAAGTATCTGCCTGTCTACCGATTCGGATTTACTTATCAAACTGCAGCGGCAGTACTGGTGTTATTTATGGGGTTCACCATAGACGTGAGCGCCTTGTGGTCTTTTAGAAAAGCCAAAACCACAATCAATCCGTTAAAACCTGAAAATACCAGCAACGTGGTGACCACCGGCATTTATCGCTACAGCAGAAATCCGATGTACCTGGGCATGCTGTTAATACTGCTTGCCGTGGCCCTCTATCTGGGCAGCGTACTGGCATTTTTATTACTGCCACTGTTTGTGTGGATAATCAATATCAATCAGATTATCCCCGAGGAAGAAGTACTCACTGAAAAGTTCGGTCAACCCTACCTTGACTATCTTTCAAAGGTAAGGCGCTGGCTATAACCGCTACACCAACGCAAAGCCAGCCTACCAGTCAACGCCGTTTTCGTTCCAATTGTTACACCACTGCCCGCCTTCGGCGTAAGTGTAAAACTCAATAAGCTGCGACTGCGGGTACCAGTGCTGCTCAGTAACAATAGTTTCTCTATCTACCGTATTTGAACTCTTGCGAGTATCCGCCGGGCTGCCGTTCAGTTCAAACTGGTATTCGAACTGTTCAAAGCAGGGATGTTCGGTGGCCGCACCCAGTTGCGTCACCACCTGAGAAACAATGTCATCTTCACTGTCACAAGCTGTCAACCCGATACAAAGCAGGCAACTCAAAGCAATTTTTTTGAACATTATGTTCTCCTACATTACGTATCTGAATCGACGATCAGTCGCCGCAGCATTGGCATCCGGTGCGGCATCGGGGTAGAAGTCCACTCCGTTGCCATTCACGGCACCATTGTCACCGCGCCAGTAAAAGTTGATTGCACTGGTATTGCCAATTTGTGATCGCGGTATTTCAATCTCTACAATGCCACCCACAAAGCCGGCGCTCACGCTGCCAACGTATGCCCAGGACCAGTTACTGCCGGTGCCGGTGTAGCGGTACAGATCCTGTCCTTCCAACAGATAATCACTGCCGGTAGCAAACTCTCCGGAGAATCCGGTAAAGCCGGTACCGGCCTGAGAATCGGTATCCATATACAGCGCGTACCCATAGTTCAGTGCGGATATCGGGCCATCATTCTGATAAGCGATATACAGTGAACCGGCGTTGTGCGCCATCCAGCTCTGGCGCCAGTCAATGTGACTGGCAGAGTCTGCAATGTCATTGGCATCCTGCGGGTACGAGCTGATACCGTTCCAGTCGGCAAGATTGCCATCGAACAAAATAGTAGCAACCGGATTAGATTGCTCAGTACTACTGATCGTACCGTTACTGACTGATATAGACACCACAGCCGGCGCGCTCGCAGTACTGCCATCGTTAACGCGATATGAAAACGACTCTGTACCAACAAACCCGCCATCAGGTGTGTAGGTAAGGTTTGGTGCAGTACCCGAAAGCGATCCGTTAGACGGTTGCAGTGTGATTTCATAACTCAGAGCGGCACCTTCAGGGTCACTGCCGTTTAACACCACACTAAGCGCGGTATTAGCCGTGGTTGATAACACCAGATCATTGGCAACCGGTGGACGGTTTACTGAGCTGTCGCCTGCGGCGTAGGTAAAGTATCTCACTGCGGCACTGGCATTGGTCACGTTATCCGGATAAAAATCATCCGTAGGTCCGCCAACTGCAGCGTTCTGCCCAAGGAAAAACAGCTGCAGATCGCCCGGGTTCCCCAGTAACGATGCAGCAACAGAAAGTTCGGCATTGTTGCCTGCAAACGCAACCTCGGCACTGCCCACACTCGCCCACGACCAGTTGTTTCCGGTACCGGTGTACTTTTGCACATCCAACCCTTCAATCCGATAATCCACACCGA
>CALLLY010000243.1 GCA_938008205.1 uncultured Granulosicoccaceae bacterium | reverse complement strand
GTCGCATTCTGCCCGAGGCTTCAATCACAATATCGCAACCGCTCCAGTCGGTGTCATCAATGGTCTGATGGCGTGTGCACTTTGCCTTGTGATGATCAACGCAAAGATAGTCGTTTTCGGATTCTGCCTGACGATGCCAGCGTCCCTGGATTGAGTCGAAGTTAACCAGGTGCGCCAGCGTATCCGCAGCGCCTGCCGGATCGTTAATTGTCGTGACCGTCAGGTTTTGTTTTTCGATGGCTGCTCTTAATGCGAGCCTGCCGATACGCCCGAAACCATTAATGCCAATCTTTAACATAAAGTATGTTCACTGATGTAGATGTCGGTCAGTAACCTACAACAGTGTCTGCAAAATCGCTATCGTTATAGTGTTATTAACGCCAAAGTTGTTTCGGTCATCAATTTGAAATATTGAACCGCTAACCTCTGCAGAGATTTTGACTGATAAATTTATCGCGGTGCGCTTTGTAGACTTACGTCGTGATTTTGCATTGCCCGTCAAAATCCGAATCCTGTAACGCTTAGCCTGTGGGTATGGAAGTCTGGGTAATCAATAGCAGGATGTATCGGTGTTCGTCAGTTGACGAAACACCAGCTGAGCACCTGGATATCTTTGAGGGTAGCTTCAAAGAGCGCATTAGCGCTTCCCTGGTGACCAAAAATATTGGGCGGTTTTTGGCAGTTAAATGAATTCGTATTACAGCGGCAGTTGGTCAGTGTTGTGCTGCAGCTGACGTGCTTTGTAGGGGGTAAGTGTTAAAAAAACCGATTACAATTTCTGTCAGTGCGACGTGAATCGCTGGGTATTCACACGACTGTCAAACTCAAGCGCTATGGTGTAGGCGAGTGGATCATAGCAATCGCCATGCAGCCTGGCTATCTTCTTTACGCGGCGACTTCCTGAGCGTAAATCAACCATTGATAGCCGGCAAAGGCGGCAACAAATGCCAGTCCTTCAAAGCGATTAATTCTGCCTTCTCTGCCTTTTAATCCAATGCAAAATACAAATAGTGCAACAGTTAGTGCTATTTGCACCAGTGCATCGCGATTGCGCACCATGACATCCACATCACCGGGGGCAAGGATGCCAACTACCCCGAGTACTGCGAGTGCATTGAATAAGTTTGAACCCACCACATTGCCAATGGCAAGATCAAACTCTTTACGCAGCAGGCAGGCAATGGTTGCTGCGAGTTCCGGCAGACTGGTACCGATCGCGACAATAGACAAGCCAATCATCAGTTCACTGACATTGGCTGCTCGAGCAATCTCTACCGCGCCCCAAACCAGGATGCGGGAACTTATCAACAATACAGCCAGCGCGATAACAGTGATTAGCAACGAGCTGCGCATATTGCTTTTGGTGTCTACGTTGTCTTCATATTCATCGGCGATGATGTCATTGGGTTGTGACCGGCTTTGATGGATCAGCCAGCCCAGTGCCAGAAACAATGTGACGATCAGTGCTACACCGTCGACTGCAGACAAGTTAAGGTCAATAAGCAGCGCACAGGAAAAAAGCACCGCTGCTAAAAGCAACGGTAGTTCCTGTTTTAACACCGTAGAGGCAACAGGCAGCGGGATGATTATGCTGGCGACACCGAGTATTAATGCGATGTTGGCTATGTTCGAGCCCAGTGCATTACCAATGGCGATGCCCGGGTTATCACCACTTGCCGACATGATCGCAATCAGTATCTCCGGTGCCGAGGTGCCGAAGCTGACAACCGTTAATCCGATAAGCAGTGGTGACATGCCGATCTGGTAGGCCACCGAGCTGGCGCCGTCGACGAATTTGTCAGCACTGATCGCTAGCACCGCCAGGCTGATAACCACCGCAAAGATAGGTAACAACAGAGTAGTCATGTCAGGCAGCCGCCTGTTCAATGGCTCGACTGCGAAATCCCAGAGTAGCGATTAATCCGGGGTGGTTGTCGGTGAGCCGGAGTTCGGCACCGTGCATGCGGGCAACGGCCTGCACCAGACTCAGTCCCAGTCCATTGCCTGGTGATTTTCTTTCGTTTTCAAGACGCACAAATCGTTGCAGTACGCGATCTCGTTCGTGGCGCGGTATACCTGGCCCGTTATCGCGAATGGTGATTGTAAACTCGTTGTCGTCGCCTGAAACATAGAGCCCGACCAACCCGTTAACCCGGGTATATTTGATTGCGTTATCGAGCAGGTTGGTAATGGCTTGTGCGAGCAAGTGTCTGTTGCCATAGAAAATCGGATTACTCATGATGCGCTCTTCAAAGTGCAGTTCAGCCTCTTCGGATACAGCGCTGTAGAGTTCTGCCAGTTCAGACGCAAGGTCTCCCATACGCACATATTCCCATTCGGTTTTATCCAGCCCGGCTTCGAGCCTTGCAATGCTTAGCATGGCGTTAAAAGTGTGGATCATGCCGTCAGCTTCTGAAATAGAAGATTCAATCGTATTGCGATATTCATCGTCGCTTCGATCTTCCAGCAAAGTGACTTCCAGTCGGTTGCGAAGGCGCGTTAACGGACTGCGCAAATCGTGGGCAACATTGTTGGTCACCTGCTGCATGCTTACCATCAGGTCTTCGATTCGCGTGAGCATTTGATTAATTTTTACTGCAATGGCATCGAATTCGTCGCGCCTTTCGGTCACCGGTATGCGCCGCGAAAACGCACCGTTCATGATCTCACCGGCGGTTTTATTTACTGATGCAATGCGTTTAAGCACACTCAAACTCATCCAGATGCCACCAAGGACAGCGAATATCAGCGTAATAATGGTCGCGCCAACAACCAGAGCAAACGTGTAATCGAGCAGTGCTTTTTCGTCGCTGATTTCGTGGCCGATGGTAAGCTTCAGCCCGTCTGAAAACTGGGTTTGCGCCACTCGCACCGGCAGCAGTTTTCGGGGGCTGTCAGCAGGCAGATCGACCACCTCTCCCATTGGCATCGTGCTGTGGGTGCGCACCGACTTAATATGCAGCGGCCACTCCTGTTCGCTGCCATCAGTGATTTCGCTGCCTTCGCTTTCCAGATAATAAAAGCGCCCGTAGGTATCGGCCTGGTTGCGCTGCTGGATTGCATCGATGAGTTCGGTGAGCGCGCCGGTGTTGTACAGGTTAACCAGAAAGTCGGTTTCGAGTCGGAGTCTCGCATCGATTTGCGATTCGATCTCATCACGCAGTGACCAGTAAATAAATCCGAGAGTGACCGCCGAAAACAGGCTGAACAGTGCTGCGTAGATAATGGTCAGGCGAAACGCTGTGGTACTGAACAGGCGGATATTCATTGAGTTAGCGTATCTTTAAGCAAGCAATGCGGTCCGGGTAGTAACGTTGCTGTGTCTGTTGGTTTGCCGTACGCGTGTGGTGTCGCCGCGCCGCAGTTAGTCACGCCGTTTAAGTGACAGGATTGTCGAGACTATAAAGCAACGTGGCCCGGATTGCGGGCCACATTTTCGTAATAACAACCGGTTGAAAACCTAACCTTCGACCAGTTTGTATCCGGCGCCGCGCACCGTATGCAACAGCGGCTGTTCGAAATCCTTGTCGATTTTGCTGCGCAGACGGCTGATCTGCACATCGATAACGTTGGTCTGTGGGTCAAAGTGATAGTCCCACACGTTTTCCAGCAACATGCTGCGTGTTACTACCTGACCTGCATGACGCATTAAATACTCCAGCAGACGAAACTCGCGCGGCTGCAGGTTAATATTTGCGCCGGAGCGGGTTACTTTGTGCTTGAGCAAGTCGAGGGTGAGGTCGGCCACTCGCAAGGTAGTCACTGCATTTTCCGGCTGCGCACGTCGCGACAATGCCTGCAGACGGGCATGTAGCTCGGACAGCGAATAGGGTTTGGTGAGGTAGTCATCTCCACCGGCTCGCAATCCGGTGACACGCTCATCGACGTCGTCGAGTGCGCTTAGTATCAGCACAGGTGTGTTATCACCCCCGCGCCGTAAATCCTCGATCATAGAGATGCCGTCTTTTCGAGGCATCATTCGGTCGATAACCATGGCATCGTACGCGTTGGTTTTAGCGTAACTGAGCCCTGATTCGCCATCATCTGCGTGGTCTACGGCGTGGCCTATCTCGTTCAAACCTTTGACGAGGTAACCCGCCGCCTCCATATCATCTTCAACTAGTAGTATGCGCATGTATTAAACTCGTACTGAAGCGGTGATCGACACCGGTAACGTGGCGTCGGCAAAAACTTTGTATGTATGATGTGGTAGCCGCCCAAATTGTCGACAGCAAAGTCACGCCATATAAAGTTAACAGCCGGAATGTGCTGCCTGTTGCGGCAGGCTTATAACACCGGCAATTCCTTATACCCTTTGAGCAGGAGCTCGAAATGACCGTGAATTTCAGTGCCCCGAAGAGTAGTTGTCAATCATCCCACATTGCGGCGTTTGCTGCCATCGCTTCAAACGCTTTACGGCGTCTTTTTACTGTTGTTTTTCTGGGCGTTATCTGCGCCGTTACAGCGCCGTCGATGTCTGCCAGCGCCATCGATTTGCCAGATTTTAAGCGGCTTGTAGCGGAAAAGGGTGCTGCAGTGGTGAAAGTTACTGTTACCGCAAAAACAGCAGCTTCGGACCCTCTCAATAGCTTGCCAAATTTTAATGAAGACGAAATGCCAGAGTTCTTTCAGCGCTTCTTTGAGGAGCTGCCGGATCAACCGGGTGGTATGCCGCCGTCGCAGGGTCCCGAGGCTGGCGGATTTGGTTCCGGTTTTATCGTCAGTGAAGACGGCTACATTGTCACCAACGCCCATGTCATAAAGGACGCCCAAAGCATTATTGTTGCGTTGCCGGACCGTCGGCAGTTTGATGCCACGCTGATCGGCTCGGATACGCGTACCGATCTGGCCGTGTTGAAAGTAGAGGCCAGCGGATTACCGGTGCTCAGGCTTGGTGACTCAAAACAGCTTAAGGTTGGTCAGTGGGTGCTGGCCATCGGAACCCCGTTTGGGTTCGAGTACACAGCCACTCAGGGCATTGTCTCGGCACTGGCGCGCAGTCTGCCGAATGACAGCTATGTGCCTTTCATTCAAACCGATGTGGCGGTGAATCCGGGTAACTCAGGCGGGCCGTTGTTTGATCTGGACGGCAACGTGATCGGAGTTAACTCGCAGATTTTCTCGCGCTCGGGCGGCTATATGGGATTGTCCTTTGCCATCCCTGCAAACATGGTGCGGTCTGTGACCGATCAACTGCTGAGTCAGGGTTATGTCAGCCGTGGCTGGCTTGGAGTAACTATTCAGGACGTTAATCAGGCACTGGCAGAGTCATTCGGGCTGGATATTCCGGCGGGGGCATTGGTTGCCAGTGTTACTGAAGGCGGGCCTGCGGCACTTGCAGGGATTCGCGCCGGTGACGTTATTCTTGAGTTTAATGGCGATGACATATCGCTGTCTGCCGATCTTCCACCGATGGTCGGCAGTTCACCGGTAGATAAGAATGCCGTGGTCACACTGCTGCGAGATCGCCAAAAAGTCACCCTCGATGTGATGATTCAGGAGCTGCAGGAAGCACGGGCTACGACTGAATCCGGCCCGGTGCTCAACCGTGTGGTGGGTGTGGTGGTGGAGTCCGTCTCTGCCACAGATCGCGGTAAGCTGGGTATTGAGGGCGGTGTGCTGGTTACCAGTGTCGATGAAGACGGGGTGGCTGCCGTCGCGGGAATTATGAAAGGTGATGTGATTACGTCTGTTGGTAATGACACTGTCACTTCCCCAACGCACTTTTCAAAACTTATTGCCGGCAATGAAAGTGGTAAATCGATTGCGGTGCTGTTGTACCGCAACGGCAATCCACTCTTTATTGCGCTGCCGGTACCATAGCGTGAGCCTACCGTTTTCGGCAGCAGCCGATCGCAATAAGGAGGCTATAGCCGATGCGCTCGCCGGATATTTGAGTGCCGTGAACAAGGTGCTCGAAATTGGCAGCGGTACTGGTCAGCACGCTGAATATTTTGCGCAGCGTTATTCTCATCTGCAGTGGCAGCCCACTGATCGATTAGAAAATTTAACGGCCATTAGTCAGCGACTGGAAGAGTGCGGAGCAGAAAACATTGCACCGCCGCTTGAAGTAGATGTCTCTGCAGGCGTTGGTGTTCCAGGCAGTTATGAGATGGCCTACTCTGCAAATACTGCCCATATTATGAGTCTGTCTGAAGTCAAAGCGATGTTTAAGCTGGTGTCCGGCTGCATACAGCACAACGCGCACTTTGCGTTATATGGGCCTTTCAGCTATGGCGGTAAACACACTTCCGAGGGCAATGAAAGTTTCCATGCCATGCTTCAACAGCAGGCAGCGCATATGGGTATTAGAGATAAAGCCGAGCTCGACGCCATTGCTTTTGATGTCGGGCTCGACTTCGTTGAAGATATAGCGATGCCTGCTAACAACCGGATCCTGATCTGGCGGCGTTAGCAGAGTGACGTTGGCAGGAGACTCAGGCTTGTGTCTGGTGTTTTACGCCATCGACCGCTTTTTTCCAGGCCATTAACATAGCGTCGCGTTGTTCCGCATCGATGTTCGGTGTGAACTCGCGATCCAGTTGCCAGTTGCTGGCTAGATCTTCGGGGTTTTTATAGATGCCGCAATGTAGTCCCGCAAGATAAGCGGCACCCAGTGCTGTGGTTTCTGTTTGCACGGGTCGTTGAACCGGAATGTTCAGTACGTTGGCGAGAAACTGACACAGCCAGTTGTTCTGCACCATGCCGCCATCTACCCGCACACGAGTCGGGGTAACGCCGTCATCTGACATTGCTTTGAATAGATCGTAGGTTTGAAAGGCAACAGACTCAAGCGTGGCTCTGACCAGTTCTTTAACACCGGTATCACGGGTAATGCCGAAGATTGCACCGCGTGCTTCGGGGTCCCAGTAGGGTGCGCCCAGACCGGTAAAGGCAGGCACCACATAGACCCCACGATTAGAATCCAGCGCTTCGGCCAACCCTTCGGTTTCTTCTGCACTTTTAATCAGCCCCAGTCCGTCGCGTAACCATTGCACGGCAGCCCCGGCAACAAATATTGAACCTTCGATCGCGTAGGTGGGTTCGTTGTCCAGTTGATAGCCAATGGTAGTTAATAACTTGTTGTCAGATGCCACTGCTTCGGAACCAGTATTCAACAGCACAAAACAGCCGGTGCCATAGGTGCTTTTAATAGTGCCCGGTTCAAGGCAGACCTGTCCGAAAGTTGCTGCTTGCTGATCTCCGGCAATCCCGCAGATCTTGAGGTCGCCTTGCAGAAGTGAGTTGTCGATGGTGCCGAACTCGCCGCTGCTGTCTTTAACTTCTGGCAGCATAG
>CALLLY010000242.1 GCA_938008205.1 uncultured Granulosicoccaceae bacterium | reverse complement strand
GATTGATGTTTTCGTTGAAGAAGCTGAAGATCTCGGGCAACGTTTGTTTGAGTTGTTTCAGCGCTGGCGTGGTGCGCCGCAGGGCGGCACTAAAATACAAACCGATATTCGTCGCTTGTTACACACTCTGAAAGGCAGCGCAGATACCGTCGGGCTGGGGCATATTGCTGCTGTGGCTCATGCGCTTGAAACTTATCTTGTGTCACGCGGTAATCATCAGTTGGTGCCCTCTGTTGAGTTTTTTGATACTTCAGTCGAAGCCATTGAAGTCATTCTCGATGATGTTGATCGTGTTAGAAATGGCGAGTCTGTCATTGAGCGTGCAGAGATCTTATTGCTTCTGGAAAGCAACGGGGGGGAAGTCACTGACGCTTACACAAATGCTTCAATCAAAGAGCCGATGGCATCCAAAGATGCGCTGCCTGCAAATCAGTCTGGTGGCGATGCATCCTCCGACTACACCGCCGAGAAAACCCCGGCATTCGGTTCCGCGAAATATTTTTCTGAGCTTGAGCGTGCGCAGCAGCGTCTGAGTCGGCAACACTGGGAGAGTCACGAGCTGCATGAAAAGCTGCGCAGCCAGGTAGCTGAAATGCAATCGTCGCTGCAAAGTGCCAGACACCTGTTGAGTAAAATTCCTTCTGAGCCCGCCAATGACCTGGTGGGTCGTAGTATCAACGAAAGTTTTTCAGATTTGCACGAGCTGCAGTCCGGGTTACAAAGAACGCTCGATAGAATCGCCGCAATAGAGGAACGGCAACTATCGGATGTAGTCGATCTTGAGTCGCTTGTGATCAGTACGGATCGAATCTCCGTTGAAAGTGTCAGGCTGCGAATGGAGTCATTAGTGCAGCGCGTGGCAGCCGCACAGAATGTCGCTGTTCGTTTTGAATTTACCGGTGCTGATTTAGAGCTCGATCGTAAGCTGTTCGCAGAGGTTAACGGACCGCTTGAGCAATTGTTGATTAACGCCGTTGTGCATGGCTCGCAAAGCAATACAGTGCGTTTACAGCAGGGCAAAAACCCTGAATTATTAATCCGGGTGGCGTTTGCGGTTCGCAACGGCAGTCTGTCTGTAACCGTTGCCGATGATGGTGCCGGTATAAGTATCATTAAGCTTCGCAGTCAGTTGTTAAAACGAAGCCCTGACTTGGCGATGGACGATGCAACAGTGCTCGGTAAAATCGTTGAGCAAGGTATCACCACCTCGGAAGTGGCGAATCGCTCTGCTGGCAGAGGGGTGGGGCTGGATGTGGTCAAAGAGTGGGTATACCGGCGCCACGGCAGTTTTTCTGTAGAAACCGAGGCTGATGTCAGCACCGTATTCAGCGTTTGTATACCGCTGCAGGCGGAGTCTGCGGTGGTGATGGTGGTGCAGCATGACGGGCAGTACTTTGCCATTGATATTGCACAGGTGGTGGAAATTAAAGATTCCGCAACTGATGGGTTATCGCTTGCTGCGATTCTGGGAAAAACCTCTGCCGGTAATAGCTCAGTGCTTTGTTGTCGTACGCGAAGTGGTGTGGTGGATCTGCAGGTAGAAGCTATCGTTGGTCGAAAGACCATCAAGTTTAATAACAACGATCACATACTCAATGCCAACGACCTGTATCGTGGTTGTGGTCTGATGGATAACCGGCATATTGTGTTGCGATTAAATACAGACAGTTTTGCCGCTTATGCAACACAGAGCCAGGTTAATGTGCAGCAAAAGCCACTAGGTGCGTCTGTGTTGATTGTCGATGATTCAGTCACTATCAGGGCATCTTTTGGCCGTGCGATGCAAACGGCCGGTTATAACATTGTTTTGGCACGCAATGGTTTAGAGGCGATGGAATATCTGGAATCGCACCAGCCCGAGGTCGTCATACTTGACCTTGAAATGCCGTTGATGGACGGCTATGAACTGGGTGCCTATATTCGTAAGCAGCCACGGCTTAGCCGCAGTGCGCTGGTGGTGGTCAGTTCGAAGCCGAAGGCGGTAGTAGGGGAGTGGCTGTCTGCGGTCAATGCAGATGCGTATTTCGAAAAGCCGTGTTCAGAGGCAGTAATAGCGGGAGTTGTAGCCGGACTGATGTAACCAGCCCGGCTGTCGCAATTTTACGACAGGCTGCTGTAACTAGCTCTCACAGGAAGCCGTGAGCTCGAAAGGAATATCGCTTTGGTCGGAGATCGCTTCATCAAAGCTTCCGCGAATAACCACCTGCTTCGACTGCACAGTGATTGATTCTTCCGGATTAGACAGCGTGCTTGTGTAGAAGGCTTCCGGAGCACCGGAGTCCATGCCAACGTGCATTTCTACCCAGCCGCCGCTTCCATCAGCCGAAATTTCGAATTTCTTGCCATCTGCCAGCACACCGGATCCTGCATAGAGGTGTACTTCTTCGTAGAATTTGCCGATATGGCAGTTGTTCACCGCGAAATGCGCCGGGCTGTTTTCAATTTTGATGGTGCCGACGTTTTTGATTTTTGCCGTGAAGCCGACTGTGCAGATGCTCACTATGAAGGCAGTTGCTGAAAATGTTAGTAGTCGTTTCATGTCAAAGTCCAAATCATTATCTGTGTTGCGTCGGTGCAACGTTCGTTGCTCCAACGATGCAAATGTTATTACGTTGACATCTAAAAGTCGAATCTACCTGATGAATATTAGTTAAGTTAATGATTATAAATAGAAAACACGAATTTTAAGTAGAGAAAATAAGCAAAAAAAACCGATTTTCTGTTAATTTCTTGCTTCCGAGTAACCGAAAAGGGCTGGCGTTATCACGAAATTTAACATCCTGGCGAGGCAATATTGGACATTTTTTCGACAAATATCCGGATAAATATCGCCGTAGGCACCACATGTAGTGGTTTTTTCGCAATTAATCGCCAAGATTGATAATTGCAATAAAATTAGGCGGATAGGGCGGTTATTCGAGAAAAATGATCAATTCTTTCCGACTAGCAATAAATACAATTCTTGTTTCCGCCGGATCAGTCGTCTTTTTTGTTTAATAGTTGATTGATTTTGTCAGGTAATGCATTATTTTGAGGTGTACCGAAGAACCCAATGATAAGAAGAGGCATACGCCATGAGTTTGGAAGCCGAGAGCACAGGCACCGAAGAAGAGTTTCCCGATCCGCTTGTGTTCACCGAGTCTGCAGCCCTTAAGGTGAAAGGCTTGATAGAGGAAGAAGGAAATCCTGATCTGAAATTGCGAGTTTTTATTTCAGGTGGCGGCTGTTCAGGCTTCCAGTACGGTTTTACTTTCGATGAGGATATCAACGATGGGGATACCGAAGTCGAGAAAGAGGGGGTGAAGCTGTTGATTGACCCGATGAGCTATCAATATCTGATTGGTGCAGAAATCGATTACACCGAAGGTCTTGAGGGATCGCAGTTTGTCATTAGAAACCCCAACGCAACTACCACCTGTGGTTGTGGGTCCTCGTTCTCTGTATAGCATCCTATGCTTGTCTGGCACGGTTGCCAGACAAGCTATCCCACCGTATATAAGCTGCCCAGAACAACTGCTTTCGCCGCACCTGTAACACTTGGCAGATTGGCGGGTTGTCCGCTCAGATAACGGTGCGCAAGCCATGCAAAAGTACTCGCTTCGCAGGCATCCCCGCTTACCCCGGTCTCATCTAGCGATTTAATTCGGGCGTCGGCAACTCCGGCGGTAAGTCGCTCCATTAAGTATTCGTTTCTGGCACCACCACCACACACATAAATTTCTGTGCTGTTCGTGGTATGTGCTTTGATGCTATTTGCCACTGTTATTGCAGTAAGCTCGGTAAGTGTGGCTTGTAAGTCTTGCGGGCTCAGATTGTTTGCGCCTTCGTGTCTAAGTGCCCAGTCCAGGTTAAAGTAGTCAGTGCCAGTGGATTTGGGTGCGGGTTTAGCAAAGTATGGATCGCTCAACAGAGTGCTGAGTAAATCACTATCCACTGTGCCGCGTCTGGCCCATTGCCCGCTATTGTCATAAGGTTTGCCCAGATGTTTTTGCGTCATAGCATCCAGAATAGAGTTGGCGGGGCCGGTGTCAAAGCCAATGGCCGGGTCGCCAAGCACGGTAATATTCGCAATGCCACCAAGGTTCACGACAACCTTGCCGGAGTTTCTGCCAAGCAGGTATTCATGAAAAGCCGGCGCAAGCGGTGCTCCCTGTCCGCCGACCGCCATATCAGCGCGTCTGAAGTCTGCAACCACGTTAATGCCGGTAGTGTGCGCAATTATATTTGGATCACCGATTTGCAGCGTGCCCGAGTATTGATGTTCGGGCTGATGAAACAGTGTTTGCCCGTGTGAGCCGATGGCGACCACGGCTTCTGACGACGTATCGCTCTGTAACAACAATGCTGACGTGGCATCGGCAAACGCCCGGCCGACACGGTGGTCGAGTGTTATAAAGTCACTCAGAGAGAGAGTTGTCTCTGACTTAAGGGTGAGAAGGGCCTGTCGCAGGTTTGTGTCGTACTGCGTGGTATGCATGGCAACCACTTCAAACTGATTGCCATCAATACCAACCAGTGCCGCGTCGATACTGTCGACACTGGTGCCTGACATAAGCCCGACAAATAGCTCCGCGGGCATAGCGCGTAACTAGCGCATTGCCAATGTGTCGCTATCGGTGCGAACAGCAGCCAGTTGAGCGCGCAATGGTTCGATGCTTTGTTTAAACACCGCCAGTTCTTCACTTGCCAGTGGGCTGGAACCGCCGAGCTTAACTTTTTGCGGATCGCGATGTATGCCGTCTATACGGAATTCGTAGTGCAAATGGGGGCCGGTAGCTAAACCGGTAGAGCCCACATAACCAATGACCTGTCCTTGTTTAACTCTGCTGCCCTTCTTAAGGTTGCTCGGAAATTTGTGCAAATGTGCATACAGAGTGGTGTAACGATCGCCGTGCTGAATTTCGACGGTGTTGCCGTATGTGCCGCGCGGGCCTGCAAAGATAACGCGTCCATCACCAGCGCTACTGATAGGAGTGCCGGTGGGGGCGCCGTAATCCACCCCTTTATGTGCGGTGATGGTGTGGCGGATCGGGTGCTTGCGTTTGAGATTGAATCTTGAAGTGATACGCGCCTTAATCGGGTTGCGCAGAAAGCGTTTTTCCAGGCTCTGGCCCTTGCTGTCGTAATAACCGATTTTGTTGTTGTTGACATGACGGTAGGCGTTATACATCTCTTTTGACGAGTGATACTCGGCAGCCAGGATGTTGCCGTCCTTCACCTGCACGCCATCTTTCATATAAGCCTCGTGCAATACCAGTAGTTTGTCGCCAGCACGCACTTCACGGTTAAAGTCGACGGTCCACTGGAAAATCGAGTAGAGCTCCATAATGACTGACTCTGACAGCCCGGCTTTCGCGCCGTCCAGAAACAGCGAGGACTCAAGTGTGAGTTCAGCGACTTTGATGGTTTTTTCCAGAGGCTTAACATCTACATGTGCCTGGAACTGATCGTCCTCAATGCGTTTTACCAACAGTGTTTTCTCAAGATCAATTTCACGGGTCAGGCCGGTGAGTCTTCTACTGCCGTCGAGGTCCAGTTGAATTTCGTGCCCCGGGCGCAGGTTGGTCATATATTTCTTAACATCACTCAAATTAGCAAGCGACGCGATCTCTGTGGTGGTCAGGCCGTGTGCTGCCAGTAATCCGGACAGCGTGTCGCCTTTCTTCACCTCTAGCAAGAGAGTCGAAGGCTCCTGGGTGTAGTCATTGGCCAGTTCCGGAGCCGCAGCGGTAAATGGCACACTATTACCGGTGACCACGTTAGTTTTTAACGGGATCGCGTCATCGATAATGTCTACTTCCAGAAACGGAATGTCTTCAGTAACTGTGGTGAGAGGTTGAGTGGTTTGATTCGAGGCGAACAAGAACTGCGGTGTCATTTGAGCAGCAGCCTGCAGCTGAGGTTTAACATCATCGGCATTGGTCTGCTCGGTCAGCTGAACCACTTCGGGTTTCGTCGGCAACGGAACCTGCGCCTGGCTTATATCATCCGACTGAATACCTGACTTGGCAAAGTTCACAGCTGCCAAACTAACCACCGCGGTGCCAAAGACAGCTAGCGCTATTCTTATTCGTCCATTACCGGTGGCGTTGTCACTATCAGCAATAGACAAATTACCGTCAGCACGTGGCGCCTGCAGGCCATGGTGGTCACCGGCTTTGTAGTCAACTCGCACCTTATGGGATGTTCTTTTGGGTCGGTTTGCCACGACAAATACTTTCTCGATGAATCAAACCATCTAGAGTAAGTAGTCGCAGAGGGGCGGTCAAACAGGACCCTTCGCCGGGATCTGGAATTTCATGTGCTTTTTCAACAGGTTATAGAAAATGAACTTCTTACCTTAGTAACCAGTATGGATTAACGATCCGAAAGATACGGCGGTTACGAGGTTATCGCATGAGTTGCTGTCTTTTTTGGCATCAAGGATGAACTGAATTAATTTAAAACAAGCCTTGACTTCTAACTCTGTGCTTGTAAACTCTCCGGCTCGCTGCAATCGGCACATCAAACAAATTTGCTTGAGTGAAATAAAGGTTGACAGCGTAAATTATCGTCGCTATATTAGGCGGCTTGCTCGGGCAAACAGCTCGACGTAAAGTTCATTAAAAATTTGGTCTAAGTAATTTGTGCGGTGGCTTGATTGTTTGGAATGCGAGAAGCAGAAAAAACGATGAAGCTAACCAAACGAAGAGTAATTCGAATACGTTTGAATTAATCGGGTTTTGGGTTGGGCACTTCA
>CALLLY010000241.1 GCA_938008205.1 uncultured Granulosicoccaceae bacterium | reverse complement strand
TATATGCTTGGCTGGGGTGTGCCCACGTATGATTCTGAGTACATCTTTAACTTTCTTGCACACACTAAAGGCGAGAAGTACGGATCGTGGAATGGTACGCGTTTCTCCAACCCTGAAATGGATACTCAAATAGAAGCGTTGGCATCAGAAACCAACCTTGAAAAGCGTAACCAAATGATTGCTGACATCTGGCAGGTCGTGCAGGACGAAATTCTGTACATCCCGATCCATCACCAGGTCCTTAACTGGGGAATGGCTAACAAGATCGACACTATCGTTGCCCCTGACGATGCTGCCAAGTTCAAGTATTTCAAACTGAACTAGCGCAAATCGGTACAAGCGCTGGAGAGTCTTCTCCAGCGCTGACCCTGCCGCAATCGGGAGGGTGTTGTAAAAGCCACCTGATATTGGTTGTTCACCAGAAAACCCGACGCGTAAGCGAGGCTAACCAGGTATTTCAACTCGCTGAAGCTTCGGGCTTCCTCAAGTCACTTCAATTGCTGCTTACCGGTTCTTTCGAATACATTGACAACCTGCCTTACACAACACCCTCAGCACAAGGGTTCATCAAGCCATTTTACGGCACTACTGGTTACTGAATGTTAGCCTACATCATCCGCCGCGTTTTCCAGTCCATTGTGGTACTTCTGGTCGTAGGCCTGGTTGCTTTTTCGATGTTCCGCTTTGTTGGTGACCCGATTGATAACATGCTCGGGCAGGAACGCACTGATGCTGACATCGAGCGGCTGCGCACCCAGCTCGGGCTGGATCAGCCGTTTCCGGTTCAGTACGTCAAGTTTCTTAAAGGAGCGGCACAGGGAAACTTCGGTGTAAGCTTCCGACAGGGCAGGCCGGTATCTACCATTATTGCTGAACGCCTGCCGGCAACACTTGAGCTGGCTGCGGTGTCAGGATTTCTGGCCATTGTATTAGGGGTGTCGCTTGGGGTTCTGACGGCAATTTACAGAGACGGCTTTGCGTCTAATCTGGTGATGACGCTGTCACTCATCGGTGTTTCGCTGCCAACGTTTCTCATAGGCATACTATTAATTTATCTGTTTTCTGTAGAGCTTAACTGGTTACCCAGTTTTGGCCGGGGTGATGTGGTGCAGCTGGGCTTCTGGTCTACCGGATTCCTGACTGCATCCGGATTAAAAGCGCTGATTCTGCCATCGATTACATTAGGTCTATACCAGATGACGCTGATCATGCGTCTGGTCAGATCCGAGATGCTTGAAGTGCTGCGGCAGGAATATATTCGTTTTGCCCGAGCTCGCGGGCTGCGTGATAAGTCTGTTCATTTTAAACACGCCCTTAAAAATACCCTGGTGCCTGTGATTACCGTTACCGGTTTACAGCTCGGCGCCATCATAGCGTTTGCCATTATCACTGAAACTGTATTTCAGTGGCCCGGCGTCGGCTTGCTGTTTATCAACGCGATTCAGTTCGTCGATATACCTGTTATGGCGGCTTACTTAATGTTGATCTCGGTCATGTTTGTCGGTATCAATCTGATTGTTGATCTTCTGTACTACGCTATCGATCCGCGTTTGCATACAGATAAAAGTGCCAAAGCGCATTGATATGAGCATATTGATATGGGCACACAGATATGATCGATAGTATTCAAAGAGCGTGGCGTTCGGATTTTCTCTGGTCTTTCTCCCGATCCCCCGTCGCAGTAGTTTCCTTTCTGGTGGTACTGATCATGGTGCTGGGTGCAGTGTTAGCACCGTGGTTTGCCCCGCACAATCCGTTTGATCCGGCCACACTAAACCTGATGAATGGCTTCTCGCGTCCTATGGAGCCCAACGCGTTTACCGGCGATGTATTCTGGCTGGGCACGGATGATCAGGGGCGTGATGTGTTCTCGACCATTCTCTATGGTATGCGTATTTCCCTGTTTGTCGGTTTTACCGCAGTGTTGTTTGCCATGGTGCTGGGTATCAGTCTTGGGCTTATTGCCGGCTATATCGGCGGGTGGGTTGAAACCATCATTATGCGTGTGGCCGATGTTCAATTAACGTTTCCGGCAATTCTGGTGGCGATGCTGATCTTTGGTATCGCCAAAGGGTTTACGCCGGTACACCTGCGCGATCAAATGGCAATCTGGGTATTGATCATTGCCATTGGACTCTCCGACTGGGTGCAGTTTGCACGTGTGGTTCGAGGTGCGACACTGGTAGAAAAAAACAAGGAATACATTCAGGCAGCCAGGCTTAACGGTCGCAAACCGTTCGGCATTATGGCTCTGCATATACTGCCTAATGTATTAAGCCCGGTACTGGTTATTGCCACCATTAGTCTGGCACTTGCCATCATTGCCGAAGCCACCTTATCTTTTCTGGGCGTTGGCGCACCACCGACACAACCTTCATTAGGCACACTGATTCGGATCGGACAGGGGTTTCTGTTCTCCGGGGAATGGTGGATCCTTTTTTATCCGGCAGTTACATTGCTGGTGTTAGCGCTTTCCGTCAACCTGCTGGGTGACTGGTTGCGTGATGCCCTTAACCCGAAGCTACGCTAATGACTCACCAGGTACTCAGTGTTCG
>CALLLY010000240.1 GCA_938008205.1 uncultured Granulosicoccaceae bacterium | reverse complement strand
GTGCAAGCAAAGCGATGGTAGAAAGTGTGGCAATTGCATTAGAGCGCATTAAATTTCCTGCGTTGTTGTTAATAGTTAAGTTATTGTTAATAGTTAATAAAGTGTAGTGGTTCAGTGGTTATTTTGCGTCGGCTCCGGATTCCATTTTTGAAAGCCATTCATGTGTTCTCATCGAGAGGGTGTTTGTCCAGTCGTTATCATGATCGTCGATGTTCGCGGACTTAATACGCTCTCGTGTTGTGCTCGTGTTCCGGGTACTTTGCGTTATCTGCGGTGTTCTGTGGAAAACCTGCTTCGCGATCCTTGTTTGCAAGTCGGACGCATGTTACCGCAGGGATGGCTCTAAACTGAGCGTTTCGCGCAAAAAATAATGTAGCGAAAAATACTGGTTCACGAGGTCTGCAACAATGCCTGATCAGCCACTGCACGCTCATCTGCACGATGCTGTCGGTGATAATTAGTCATGCAGTCATAGAAATGTCACGGAGCTTGTAAGCAATAAGAAACAATCCCCATGCAAACATTTAAAAAGTAGCGTCATACGGAGTCCATGCAAGGCAAGACGTAGTATAGTTGCGCGTACAAACGATGCCTGCCGGTTATGTGGATTCGTGTCTGATTAATGAATGGACACTGGCTATTCAGGCAAACATTTCGCTCAGACCTCGGCGGCATGGTATCCGGCATGGTATCAGCCAACGGAGCGCCGGACTCGGCGAGTAACCGCACGGTTCAGCCACATTCATGACTCAGTATTTCGAAATACATCCAGACGATCCACAGCGCCGCCTGATTGCACAGGCGGCAGCGATTCTGCGTGAGGATGGGGTAGTGATCTACCCGACAGACTCTTGCTACGCGCTGGGTTGCCTGCTGGATAACAAAATCGGTGTGGAGCGTATTTATCGCATACGTAAGCTCGCCAAGGGCCACCATATGTCGCTGATGTGCTCAGATCTGTCCGAGATTGCGGTCTATGCCAAAGTAGACAATCAAGCCTATCGATTGTTGAAAGCGCTGACGCCGGGCCCGTACACGTTCATTTTGAAGAGCACCAACGAAGTGCCTCGCAGGTTTTTGCATCCTAAACGCAAAACCATCGGAATTCGTGTGCCGGCGCATAATATTGCGCAGGCGTTGCTGGCAGAATTAGGTGAGCCCATGATGACTACCACGTTGTTGCTGCCCGGCGACAATTTCCCGCTAAGCGATGCCATTGATATTCGCGAAAGAGTAAAATCCGACGTCGACCTGATTATCGACGGAGGTGCCTGCGGGCTGGAAGAAACCTCCGTAATCTCCCTGGAAGGAAGTAATTTCGAAGTTATACGAGAAGGAAAGGGCGATACAAGTTTGCTGCGGTAAACCGGTGGCAGCAATAAAATGATGTTTTACTAAGGTATTTTGATGTCGGAAAACGAATCAGTGTCGGCGCAGGCCTCACCGGATCAGCTGGATATGGAAATTCCACTGGCCATGGTGTTGGGTGAACCGTACTCGGATACACCCAAAGATCTTTACATTCCGCCAGACGCACTCGAAGTATTCCTTGAAACCTTCGAAGGCCCGCTCGATCTTTTGTTGTACCTGATCAAAAAGCAAAACCTCGATATTCTCGATATCCCGGTTGCCTCGATCACCCAGCAATACATGCAGTACATCGCCGTTATGGAAATGATGCGAGTAGAGCTTGCCGGTGAATATCTGGTGATGGCAGCCATGCTTGCAGAAATCAAATCACGACTCCTGTTACCACGGCCTGAAGAAGATACCGACGAAGACGACCCGCGAGCCGAGCTGGTGCGTCGTCTGCAAATGTACGAGCAATTTAAAAAGGCCGCAGATGACCTCGACAATCTGACGCGCCTGGAGCGGGATGTTTTTGAAGCCAGTGCCGGTTTGCCGGTAATTGAGAATCGACAACCGCTGCCTGACATCAAACTCGAAGAAATGCTGGCCGCATTTAAGAGCGTAGTGATGCGTGCCAATCTGCACCAGCATCACAATGTGAAGCGCGAGTTTTTATCGGTGCGCGAACGCATGTCAGATCTTCTGGTAAGGCTGCAGGAGCAGGACGAAATCCCGTTCCTGTCATTGTTCTCGATTGAAGAAGGCCGTGCAGGCTGCGTTGTTACTTTCCTCGCCATGTTAGAGCTGTGCAAAGAAAGCCTGCTTGAAATACATCAGGAAAAACCATTTGCACCCATCACCATCAGGCCGGCCACACAGTCCAGTATGCACGAACGTGTGAACTTCGAAGATGTGGAAGCCGACTACAGCTAAGCAGGCCGTTATATGGAACAGTTGCAAATAAAAAAGATTATTGAAGCGGCATTGATGGCGGTCGACAAGCCGTTGTCTATGAAGCAGATACAGTCATTGTTTTCGGCAGATGATGTAGAAAAGGCAGACGTCAGTCGTGCCCTGGTCGACCTGCAGGAAGAATACGACTCACGCGGTGTCAGCATAGTAGAAGTTGCCAGTGGTTACCGTGTTCAGATAGATCAGGAAATGTCTCCATGGATATCACGCCTGTTCGAAGAACGCCCGCCGCGTTACACAAGAGCCCTGTTAGAAACGCTGGCGTTAATAGCCTACCGACAACCAATCACCCGCAGTGAAATTGAAGAAGTACGCGGTGTTGCAGTAAGTACCAATATTATAAAAACACTACTGGAACGCGAGTGGGTACAAGTGGTAGGTCACAAAGAAGTGCCTGGCCGTCCCGCCATGTATGCCACCACCAAAGAATTTCTCGACTACTTTAACCTAAAGCGAATCGACGAACTCCCACCATTAAGTGAACTCACCGATCTGGATGCGATAGATACACAGCTGGAGATGTCCATGCCGCGCAACGGAGAAGAGCCAGCAGCGCAAGGCGACGACTCATCTGCAGAATCGGCTGAAGGTGAAAGCGATACTGAGACCGAGAAAACCACGGAATCCATTGATGCCGAGTTTGCTGAAGAGATTGCCGAGCAAGCTGCAGAGACTAGTGGGAATGTGACATTGCATTAGTGCTGGCCTGTTATTCATTCGCTGCGCTCACCAGTTATACATTCGCTGCGCTCACCATTGTGGCGTGCCATCCATGGCCTTTTTCGACACCAGTCCCTGGTGGTACGAGTCACTTTTGAAGGGCACAAAAGTAACCAAAATGCCTGTTTTAGTAGGCCGCAAATGAATCGCCCTGCGGGTTGCTCCGCAATTTTTTGA
>CALLLY010000239.1 GCA_938008205.1 uncultured Granulosicoccaceae bacterium | reverse complement strand
CCCCTTACTCGGTAATTACCGGTATAACAAATTGTCAAAAATAGAAAAGATGACAACTCGATTCGCAACTGCGACGTTATTACTGTCTACAGCTGCGATCTGCTTTGCACCGGCACTACCGGGTTTTGTATTGTGGAGCCTGATGGCAGTGGCGCTCACTTCAGCAGTGCTCATTGCTTTAAAAGCCGAGAGCAGCACGCTTAAAAGAGAAACTGCGCAAAGTCAGCTAGCCGAACGAGAGAGTGATCTCCAGGCACTGGAAGTCAAATACCGGGAAACACTGGCTATTAAGGAACGCTTCCTGGCAAATATGAGCCATGAGATCCGTACACCGATGAATGGTGTATTCGGGATGACTGACCTTCTAAGTAAAACGCGGCTAACTGATAAGCAATCCCGCTATGTGGGCACCATCAGACACTCCCTGGAATCACTGCTCAGCATCACTAACGACATTCTGGATTTTTCAAAAATTCAGGATGGTGAATTGCAACTGGAAAAATCCCGATTTCAAATTGCCCCGATGGTCGAGGATATCTGTGCGATACATGCAGAAGCCGCGCAGCACAAGGGTCTGGAAATCATTTGCGATGTAACACAAATAGCCGACTATAGGGTTAACGCTGACCAGGCACGTCTGCGTCAGATTTTAAACAACCTGATCAGCAATGCGGTCAAATTTACGGATGCCGGGGAAGTCACTGTCACCGTCACTGCAACGGATACACAGAGGTTCAAATTTTCCATCAGCGATACCGGCATTGGTATATCTTCATCACAACAGAATGATATTTTCAAAGAATTTTATCAAGGCGACAATTCGTCTACACGACGCTTTGGTGGTACCGGTCTTGGCCTGACGATATCCAATAGCCTGGTAAAACTTCTCGGTGGTGAGCTCACATTCGAGAGTAAAGTTGATCACGGCACAACATTCTCTTTCGACTGTCATCTCGACCACGCACAACAAAACAGCGAAGAACCAGCTGCCATTTTGCAAGGTGCAAAAATTCTGATTGTCGATGACAATCAAACCAACAGCGAAATACTACTGCACCAGCTTGAACAGTGGGGAATAGAAGTGACCACTGCAGACTCCGGTCAGCAGGCGCTTGATACCCTTAACCAGTCGGTAGAAAACACCAGTCGGTTCGATTGTGCAATTCTGGACTTTCATATGCCCGGGATGGACGGGTTTGAACTCGCCAGACATATCCAAAACCACCCGGTTTATTCTTCATTGAAACTGATGATGCTCACATCTTCGTTAACCAACATGGACGATGAAGAGCTCAGTGGGCTGGGTATTTGTCATTCCCTGACTAAACCTGCACGGCAGGCTGCCTTATACCACTCTGTGGTCAGTATGGTTGAGCACAACAAACCCACTGTCTGTGAAGCGAAAATTCTAGCCGACCATGAAGAAAAACCCCAGATACTGCTTACAGAAGACAACCCGATTAATCAGGAAGTTGCCAGTAGTATGTTAGAGAATATTGGTTGCGAAGTTGAAATCGCGGAAAACGGCGCCGACGCTGTAAAGGCGTTGGAAAATCGCGAATTCGATCTGATCCTTATGGATTGTCAGATGCCGGTGATGGACGGCTACGAAGCAACCAGAATGATCAGACAAAAGTCCCCGCAAAGCACAATTCCCGTGATTGCCCTGACTGCCAATGCCATGAGCGGTGATCGGGAACTGTGTCTTGAATCTGGCATGGATGACTACCTTTCCAAGCCGGTAGACCAACAACACTTGAAAAACACGCTTGATAAATGGCTGCATAAAAAATCGGCCAGCGCAAACGACGGCGAAACAAATAACAGGAATACGGAGGGAGTTTCCGCCATGAATTTTGAATTTGATGCAAGCGCTCTGGATGCAATCAAGGCTCTCCAGCGCCCGGGTAAACCTGACATCCTTGGTAAAATTGTCGGGATGTACCTTGAAAAAACCCCGTCTCTAATCTCGGATATCGAGAGCGGTATCGCGGCTAATGATGCCGCAAAGGTAAAGATGGCGGCTCACACACTTAAGTCCAGCAGCGCCTACCTGGGTGCAACCACGTTGGCAGAACTGTGCAATAAACTTGAAGCGAAAGCAGCCAATGACGATTTAGTGGGCGCTGATGTAGAACCCATAGCACAGGGTTTCGAAGCCATATCAGTACAGATAAAGCAACACGCTTAAAGGCTGCCATTCAGTGATCGAGCAACTTTCTCCAAAGCCATCCGGATCGGAAGCACTGGAATCTGACAAACCTCTGGTTTTAGTGGTAGACGATGACATGGCCGGATTGCTCATGGCATCTGAAGCACTGGCATCAGACGGTTTTTCTGTGGTAGAAGCTGAAGACGGCCAGGAAGCTGTTGATCAGTTTGTTAAACACAAACCTGATGTCGTTATCATGGATGTTGTTATGCCACGCATGGACGGCTTTGAAAGTTGCGCCAAAATACGACAGTGTGAGGGTGGCCAGCATGTCCCTATTCTGATGGTGACAGGCCTTGAAGATGTTGACTCTATTCAAAAAGCCTACGAGGTTGGCGCTACTGACTTCGTAACCAAACCGATTAACTTTTTTCTGCTTCCGTATCGCGTCACCTATATGATGCGCGCAAAGAAAACCGCAGATGCACTGCGTGAGAGTCAGGTTCGGCTCGACAACGCCCAACGCATTGCCAAACTCGGTCACTGGGAATGGATCTTCGAAGAAAACACATTTAACTGGTCCAGTGAGTGCACGCGGTTACTCAATCTTTCCAATCAGAAAAAACACCTGCACTCTTTTCTAGATTGCATTCACGCTGACGATCGTGGAGCAGTGTCCAATGCAATGGATAGGGCCAAAGCCAATGCCGGGCAGTTTAATCTTGAATTTCGAACCGTGGCGAGTTCGGAAGATGATATTCGAATTATGCACGTAGAGGCAGAGTGTGCATCATCCGGCAACATGCTGGGTACTATTCAGGATATTACTGAACGCACCAAAGCCGAAGACCAGATCCACCGACTGGCGTACTACGATCTTGTGACAGGTCTGCCAAATCGGGCTCAGCTGCACGACATGATCTCACTGGCGCTTACCCAGTCACAACAGACAAAATCCCGGTTTGCTCTACTTTTTCTCGATCTTGATCACTTCAAACAAGTAAATGACACGCTCGGCCATAACGCCGGTGACACACTGCTGCGAAACGTTTCAACACGCCTGAAAGAAGCCGTTCGCTGGTCAGACAACGTAAATCGCAGCACCGCCCTCTCAAACTCCACGAAAGAAACTATTGCACGCCTCGGTGGTGATGAGTTTGTCGTTCTGCTGAATTCCATCGACCGAATCGAAGACGCTGCGGTGGCTGCAGATCGAATATGTCAGGCGCTGGCAAAGAGTTTTACTATCGAAGAGACAGAAGTCCGCGTTACCACCACAATCGGCATCAGTGTGTATCCTTCTGATGGCGATTCAGCCGATCAGCTGCTTAAACACGCCGATGTGGCCATGTACCATGCCAAGGAACAGGGTCGCAACGGTTACCAGTTCTACTCACAAAGCATTCATAAACTCGCACTGGAAAGATTCTCTTTAGAACGCGACCTTCGACAAGCTCTGGAACACGACGGATTCCATCTCGAATACCAACCCAAAAT
>CALLLY010000238.1 GCA_938008205.1 uncultured Granulosicoccaceae bacterium | reverse complement strand
CACTTCATTCACCAGCTGCCATTTTTCAGCGTTTTCAGCGCTAAACATGCGACCCGTCATAATCAGCTCACTGGCACGTCTGCTGCCAACGGCTCGGGGAAGGTTTTGTGTACCTGCGGCACCCGGCATAATACCAAGCTTACCTTCAGGCATCGCAAACCTTGCATGCTCTGCTGCATAAATAAAATCACACCCCAGAGCCAACTCAAGTCCACCCCCCATACAGTCGCCATTAACAGCTGCTATTAGTGGTAGCGGACAGTGCATCATTGCCCTGACCGCCTGTTCAAGAATAGCGTGCTGCTGCAACCATTGGCTGTCATTCATTGTGTTACGTTGCTTAAGGTCTCCACCGGCGCAGAATGCTTTCGTTCCACAACCGGTTAACACCACACAACGCAAGTCATGCTGCTCTACATACAAGCTCTCAAAAAGAACTTTGAGATCTTCCATCATCGCCGTGTTCAGTGCATTGCGAACCTGCGGACGATTCAACGTGACTACCGCCGTGTGTTCAACCGGACGCGTGATGATCAGGGTTGAAAATTCATGATCAAATATTTGCATAGTTAAAATAGAGATATTTGTGCACCATTGATGCGTTCAAAACTATTGTCCAGAAAATGCAATATACCATCGGCAACAGGCTCAAGCTGTTTTTCAAGATAATGTTGATAATCTATATCTGACACTCGCTGATCGCTGGGTTCCGGTCCGTTAACTGTAATCAGGTAACTGATCCAGCCCCCAGGCTTTGCCTGTTTTCTGGCCGCCTGTACATGAGGCGGTACATTACGGGTGTATTCACTGAGTTTGCGCCGTAGACGTTTTCGGTAAACAAGCTTCTCATCAAGCTTACCCGCAAGCAGTTGCTCAGCAGTATCACGAACAAACTCATCAACTGGTTCATCGTTAAATACTTTGTTATAAAGACTGCGCTGAAAGTCCCGGGCAAGCGGGGTCCAATCGGTTCGCACTGCCTCAAGCCCTTTAAAGATAACTTTTTGTTTATTGTCAGACCCCCGGACCATTCCAGCATATCGCTTTTTGCTACCAGACTCGGAACCTCTGACTGTTGGCATAACAAATCTAAGATAGTGTGTTTCGTACTCTACCTCCAGATATGAAGGCAGGGAAAACTCATCATTCAGCACATTTTGCCAGTACAAATTTAAATCACTCTGCAATTTCTCACCGGTCTGCCTGACCTTCGATTCTGATAAGCTTTCGTCGAGTGCCACGAACAGGGAATCAGTATCACCATAAATCACTTCATGCCCCGCCGCCTCTATCTGCTTTTTACTTTTCAGGATAATTTCATGTCCGCGGCGGGTGATGCTACTGGCCAGCTTATAGTGGTGAAATCGACAATTATCAGTACCCAGCACGCCATATAGTGAGTTCATGATGATCTTTATCGCCTGTGACAACGCCGCGTTATTTTGCGCTTTGGCAACATCTCGCAGATCCCATAACTCCTTTACCAGCGTTGGCAATATATGAGAATTACGCGAGAACATAGCGTCTTCAAATCCAGGCACTCCATCTTCTCCTCCAAGTGTCAGACCTAAAGGATCGATTAGAAAAGTTCTAATAATACTGGGATACAGACTTTTAAAGTCGAGCACAATCACATTGCGATAAAGCCCTGGCCGCGAATCGAGTACATATCCACCCGGACTATGTCGGGACTCCTGCCGGTTAAACGCTGGCGCGACATAACCCTTGCGGTGTAAACGCGGTAAGTACAGATTATCGAATGTTTGTACCGCGCCACCGGATTTGTCCAGTGGCAGTCCGGTCATTTGCGCACGTTGCAACGCAAATGCATCAAGCCCTGCTTTCTCGAAGATCTCGGTCACCAGTTTACAATCGATGATGTTGTACCTGGCAAGCGCGGTTTTATCATTGCGGTAGTAGTCGTTTATCTGACCGACCCGATCAGACGATGCGATAGTTTTACCGTACCCGAGTAATTCCTGCGCGACATTCTCAAGTGAAAAACTTTCAAAGTTCCAGAACGCAGCGCGTAACGTATCGACCCCGTCAAGCACTGCACGCCCCGGTATTCTGGCTATACGCATCTGGCCGTTACCCGGCCTGAGTATGATCGATTCATCGCTACCCCGCCCCATGGCAAAAGACACACCCAGTGCCTGACACTTACGTGCAATAAAATCGAGATCAAAATTAACCACATTCCAGCCAATCAATACATCTGGATCGAGAGTCTTAAGCAGCGTAAAAAAACCCTCTAACAATGATTTCTCACTGTTATAGACAGTACAGGTAAAGCTACCATCATCAGCCACCGGACTATCCGAGACCATCAATACAGCGGCAACATCCGCACAATGCACTGCTATAGAATAAAGCCGGCCACTGAGTCCCTGAGTTTCAATATCGATCGATGCAATTTTTAATTGCGGTAAATAGTTGTCCGGTGTTAACCGGGGATTCTGTATTTCGCTATACCCTTGTCTCTCAACTATCTGCCCCTGTACTTCAAAACCTGCGCAAATAAATCGCTCCATCAGATAGCGATCGTGTGGTTTGATATCACTTTCGTGCAACACTCCAGTCACGCCGTAGCGCTGATGCAGATCTGCCATGTGATTTTGCTTTTGCGTATAAATACCATCCACCGGACCGCCACCAGCCACATTCAGCTCAAGTGGCTTTCGCAAAGCGCCCGGTGGCAGTGGGACCGAGGATGAGCGTTCTATAAAACAAACCGCATGCTGCGCGGGGATATGGAGTCGCAGCGGTCCACGCTCAGTGGCCGCCCAGTATGAGAGATCGACGCCATTTGCAAAATCACGCCACTGCCGGGTAAGCAGGTAGCCTTTTAATCCGGCTGCTGTATCTGTCATCGCAAACGGACTCAACTCACGGCAGGTGCGCAGAGGAATTTTATTTGAGGGAAAGTTCGATGGTGAATCACAAAACCTCCAATCAGTGCACACAAAATCTGTGTCTGTGGTGATGGTAACAGATACCCCGATTCACCCATACGAAAAAGGCCATCAAAGTGATGGCCTTTCATTAACTACTATGTGGTGAAGTTGTGGTTAGTTGACCGTCACCGAGCAGGTATCAAAAACTGCAGGGTCTTCGCTGTACACCACCACCGAGCCATACTTACTTCCGGACGGAGCCGTCAGCGTGGCAGAATAATCAGTGAACGCTGTAGCAGTCACTGGCACTTCTGTGTTTTCAAGCGGGCTGTAACTGGCATTCATTAAAGCCAGGCTAATACTGGTGTATTGCTGAGCCGCATCCCGACGTGCCCGACAGTTCATGCGGTAGCTGTCGCCCGCGGCGATTTCGAACTCCTGATACATACAACCACCATCGGACACCGCCAGTGCTGACGCGCCGCTGTCGGAGTCAGCCACAACAGAAACAAGGTCAGCTCGGGCACAGCTGTACCAGCCGTTAAACTGTGACTCAAAACCACCGTTTGCCAACAGGTTTGCAGACGGGTTTACCGGTGGTTCCGGCTCAGGTGGAGGTGACCCATCAGTTAACACACAATTATCAAAACTGGTTTGATCTTCACTGTATAACAACGCCAGCGCGAACCTGGTATTCGCCGGTGCCGTTCCGGACGCCGTATAGGCAGCATACTCACCGCTGTTATCGATCTGACGCACTTCGGTTTCGATGGCGTTGTAGCCAGCATCAAGATATGAGAATTCCATGATGCTCCACAGTGAACCTGGTCGTGTTGCCTGGCAGCTCAGTGTGTACTCCTGGCCAACAGTGACCGGCACTTCCTGATAGATACAACCGCCACCACTCACGCCAAGGGCTTTACTGCCATCTTGTGAGTTACTGTTAATCACCAGGTTGTTCGAGTCACCGCAAGAATCCCAGCCCGTCAAATTTGATTCAAAGCTGCCGTTCGCTAGCAAATTAGTCGTGGGCTCCGGTTCCGTCTCCGGTTCCGGCTCCGGTTCCGGCTCGGGTTCCGGCTCTGGTTCTGGTTCTGGTTCCGGTTCTGGTTCTGGTTCTGGTTCTGGTTCTGGTTCCGGAGTGACCGAGCTCGCCACTTCAATCCGCGGACCGGAAGCGTGCCAAATACGTGAACCTTCGC
>CALLLY010000237.1 GCA_938008205.1 uncultured Granulosicoccaceae bacterium | reverse complement strand
TCTCCGCTAGGCAGGTTGGCCGGATTTTGACGAATCAGCTGGGCGCGTTCTCTGACAAAGTCACTGGCGAGTATGATGTCGTCATTGACTACCGCCACAATGCTGTCGACAGGCGTTTCCTGACTGAACGCCGTGCCGGCTGGCAGCAGGCAGAAAACCAGCGCCAGTGTCTTGATGAGCGATTTGTACATGGATTGCTGCTTCACGGTTGTTGGGGATTCCGCCCGGGGAACACAGGTGGCAATAGTAGTTGCCATTAGCGATTGTAACGATAGCCGCCGATTGCTTCGCTTAACACCTCGGTAACATTTTGTCCGACCGGTGCCAGGCCTTTCAATACCAATTGGAAAAAGTAAGCGTTGGTGGAGTCTTCGCCATCATCGGTTATGTAGCGACGTGCGGCGGTGCGAAACGCCCAGCAGCAACTTTCGTATTCGATGCCCAGTACAGTTTCTATACCTTTGTTGTCATCGAGCGAGTAATTCCAGCCGGAGGCCAGGCGCCAGCGATTAGCGATTGGCCAGGTGAATGAAAAGTGCGCGAATTCACCGTCGTCGGCAAGGTACCGATGGCCGAAGTTTACTCTTTTATCCTGCCCGTTGTTGTAGTTGAGCCGGGCGGAGGAGCGTTCAGTGCTGCCGTCACTAGGGTTCCATTGCAGGTTGAGACCGCTGCTCCAGCGGCGGTTAAAAACGGCTTTAAATTCGGCGACGATATCGGAGGTGCTGCTGGTGCTGGGCTGGTCGTCGGGCAGGGTGACCAGTCGGTCGTCGAAGTAGAAAATCTGCCCCACACTTGCGGAAAAATTTTCCCGGCCAGCCGTGTTAATCATGCGGCTGCTAAGTGCGAAGGACAGCTGGTTGGCATCGTTGATTCTGTCGGCACCGGAAAAGCGATTTTCACGAAACAGTTGGGAGAAGTTGAAATCGAGCGCTCCGGTATCAAATACCGGCAAGCGCCGTTGGTCCCGTCCCTTGGCGTACAGGTAGAAAAGGCGCGGCTCAATGGTAAGGATGCTGTTGCCAGCGGTGTTTTTGCGCTGGAAATAAAGCCCGCTATCTGCGGAGATCAACGGTACATTGCGAAGCTGCGCCTGATCGGTGCCGGGCACGTTGTTGAGATCGTAGCGGGTAAAGCGCCATGAGTAGGCAAGTTTTGAGAACCAGCCAGGGCGATTGATTTCCCATGACACACGCGGTTTAACATCGAACCGTGAGCCAGTGACCGAACCGCCGCTGCGGTCGAAGTAAACCAGTTCTGCATCGAGTGTCGGTGTCAGTCCAAGACGCCTGACCGGTGCCCGGTAGCTGAACGTGAGTTGTGGCAGTTTGCGATAGGGTTTTTCTTCGGCGGCGATGCTCAGATCGACTGTCTGGTAGCTCAGCAAGCGTGCGCGAAAGGTATAGTCACGTGCTTTATAGTTAAGATCAGCGCGTCGTTGCAGGTGCGTGATACTGGCGATTTTCAAGGTATCGCCCAGGTCTTCGAAGTAATCTTTGTCGCTAACCGAGCTTAAGTCCATTTCTGTATTCCAGCCTTTGCCCAGGCTGCCCTGGTGCTGGAATCGGGAAAAGCGCCGGGTTTCGTCAGGAGCGTAGCGGCGATCGTCTGGAATGGTTTCGTGGTTGAGCGTCCAGGTACCAATACGGTTGAGATGACGCAACTCCGATTGCAGCTGTATGCCGCGATCCGTCATTGCACGCATCACAAAGGTGGCGTCCCAGTTGGGTTTGATATTCCAGTAGACCGGCTGCCGATACTCAAAACCGGTTTGATCGCTTTGGTCAAAGCGCGGTGGCAGTAAGCCGGTTTTGCGCTGATTGCTGATCGGAAAGCTGAATATCGGGGCATATAGCAGTGGCACATTCTTAAAGCGCAGTGTCACATCGCGCGCGGTACCCACCCCTTCTTCACCATCGAGTTTGATTTGTTTTGCGGTGAGTCGCCAGCCATTATCTCCCGGCGGGCAGCTACTGTACGACGCGCTGTTGAGTTTCAGCGCGCCGTCTTCATCGCGGCGGATTTCAACGGCACGCCCCTGGGAAAGCACCTCGCCACTGGTGACCTCATAGCCGGACTCACCCAGTCTGAAGGTACCATCGCTGATATCGATTTCGGCATCGGCGCTGTGGATACGCAACCCGGCTGACTCGTACGTCATATCACCATCGACACGCGCCTTGTTGGTTGCAGCATTGTAGAGCGCGTTTTCGGCTTGAATTGCACCGTCTTTGTGGAGAATTTCAATGGTGCCATTCAGGCGTATGTTTTCCGGCTGTGCAGGATCGCTCTCGGCGCTGTCTGCGGACAGAATCACCTGATTACCCAATGAGGTGTCGGGGAATCTGTTGCCGGTTTCAGGTGGTAGCACATCGCATACGCTGGCCGCGACAGTGGGTGCGGTAAGTCCTGCCCATAAACACGTTGCCCACACACTCGCGCGTCGTCGAGCAGTGCGATTTCGGGAGGGTGGGTACTGAGTATATTGGCGGGGTTTCATGACTACGCGAATAATACGGTGATTGAACAGCGAGAATTACTACGACGTGTCAATATAGAAAGAACGACAAGACAGGTGATTGCAATGACCGATAGTGAAGTACTTGCAGAAAAAAAAGCCAGCAAAGTCAAGCTGGAGCCGGGTTGGCGGCGGCACCTGCAAAGTCAGTTTGACGAGCCGTACATGAAATCGTTGCGAAAGTATCTGGTTGAGCGCGGTAAAACGGCCACCGTGTACCCGCCGCCGGCTCGATGGTTCAGCGCGTTTGATGCCACACCGTTTGATCAGGTCAAGGTGGTGATTCTGGGTCAGGACCCGTATCACGGACCCGGGCAGGCGCACGGTATGTGTTTTTCGGTGCTGCCGGGTGTTGCCATACCGCCGTCGCTGCGAAATATCTATAAAGAGCTCAAGAATGACCTCAACATCGATCCGGTCAGCCATGGCTATCTGCAGTCCTGGGCAACGCAGGGAGTATTTCTTCTAAACAGCGTGCTGACGGTAGAGCATGGGCAGGCCGCTGCTCATCAGGGCAAGGGCTGGGAGCAGTTTACCGATGTAGTGATCGAAAAATTATCCTCTCAAACTACCAGCACCGTGTTTATGTTATGGGGCGGCTACGCGAAGAAGAAGGGGCAGATAATCGACACCAGCAAACACTGTGTGCTGACCAGTGCGCATCCCTCACCGCTGTCGGTCCGCGGATTCACGGGTTGCAGGCACTTTTCCAAAGCGAACGAGTATCTGCAATCTGTGGGGAAATCCCCGGTGCAGTGGCAGCTGCCAGGCACGGCCGAGGTTGAGTAGCGGAAAAGCCGGTGAATCCGGTGATTTTCGAGCCAGATCGGTGCATAACTTTCTGAAAACCAACTAAACTTCACGCCAACTGTTGTGTCCTGATGACTTGCGAGGCAAAATCCTGCCTGCAATTTCCAAACTATCTTTTAATAACCAGGGGAAAATCGCTGATGGAGTTTATTCCAGTACTACTCGGACTGGCAGGACTTGCCATGGCCGTGTATGTATACCAGCTCGTGCTGAGGTATCCGGTCGGGGAAGGCAAAGCTGCCGACATTGCAGTTGAAATTCAAAAAGGCGCGATGGCGTTTTTGCGTCGTGAGTACTCTATTCTCGCGGCATTTGTGGCCATTGTTGCGGTTGTTCTGTTTGTCGCCTTCGAAACCAGCCACACGGCCATTGCATTCCTGGTTGGAGCGTTGTTCTCCGCGACAGCCGGTTGGTTCGGTATGTACACAGCGACTCGCGCCAATGTGCGTACAACCGTTGCAGCTTCTGAAAAAGGCGCCGCTGAAGCGCTGACCGTTGCATTCTTCGGCGGTTCGATCATGGGGCTGACTGTTGCCTCAGCTGGCCTGCTCGGTATTGGTCTGTTGTACTGGTTCTGGGGTGCCGAGCACGCTGAAGCGATACACGGTTTTGGCATGGGCGCTTCATCAGTGGCTCTGTTTTCGCGCGTCGGCGGCGGGA
The DNA here is from genome assembly GCA_938008205.1 of uncultured Granulosicoccaceae bacterium. Taxonomy (GTDB): domain Bacteria; phylum Pseudomonadota; class Gammaproteobacteria; order Granulosicoccales; family Granulosicoccaceae. Next base: position 7,597 of record CALLLY010000237.1, on the reverse strand, counting down.
TCTTTACCAAGAGTGCTGACGTTGGTGCTGACCTGGTTGGTAAGATCGAAGCCGGAATTCCGGAAGATGATCCTCGTAACCCGGGGGTAATTGCTGACAACGTTGGAGATAACGTCGGTGATATCGCCGGTATGGGATCGGACATCTTTGAGTCCTACTGTGGCAGTATGATTGCCACCATCGCAATTGCTGCAACCATGGGTGACGCTCTGATCGCCACACTCGGTGATGGTGCCTCTGTTGCATCGTTGAGCTTCCTGCCACTGGCACTTTCGTCGGTCGGTCTGATCTGTTCTGTGCTGGGTATTTTTCTGGTGAAGAAAATGTCTGACAAAGCGCCGGAACAGGCACTTCGTTACGGTACCATCGGCGCGACAGTTCTGTTTATTGTGGCTGCCTTCGTTGTCACCATGGGCAGCGGTATTTCTACTTCTGTCTGGTGGTGTGTTGTCTGCGGTGCTGTTGGTGGCATGGTGATCGGTCTGGTGACTGAGTACTACACGGGCGGACAGCCAGTAAGAGAGTTAGCCAAGTCCGGTGAAACCGGCCCTGCGACTGTCATGATTTCGGGTCTTGCGCTCGGTATGGAATCAGTGGTTGTTCCTGTATTGACTCTGTGTGTGATCATTTTTACCGCGAGCAGCCTGGTAGGGTTGTACGGTGTTGGTATCGCTGCAGTCGGCATGCTGGCGACCGTTGGTATTACCATGGCCATTGATGCTTATGGTCCGGTTGCGGACAACGCTGGTGGTATTGCTGAAATGGCTGGAATGGGTGAAGAGACGCGCGCCATTACTGACGGACTGGATGAAGTGGGTAACACCACTGCAGCCATCGGTAAGGGCTTCGCAATTGGTGCGGCTGGTCTTGCGGCACTGGCAATTATTGCGGCCTTTATGCAGACCGTTAAGCTCAACAACGAAAACTTCGCGCTGGATATCGGTAACCCGATTGTACTTGTGGGTATGTTTATCGGGGGTATCTTCCCGTTCCTGGTTTCCGCGATCACAATGCGTGCAGTCGGCGCGGCTGCGTTTGACATGATCAAAGAAATCCGCCGTCAGTTCCGTGAAATTCCAGGTCTGCTGGAAGGCACCGGTAAGCCGGACAACGAGCGTTGTGTTTCTATTGCAACCACTGCAGCGCTTAAGCGAATGATACTGCCTGGCGTACTCGCGATTGGCGCGCCACCCGTGATTGGCTTTGGCCTCGGCCCTGAAGCGCTGGGCGGCTTTCTTGCCGGTGCTCTGGTGGGTTGTGTGATGCTTGCTCTCATGATGGCAAACGCCGGTGGTGCATGGGACAACGCCAAAAAGTATGTTGAAAAAGGCAACTTCGGCGGCAAGGGTACTGAAACTCACGCGGCCGTGGTTGTTGGCGATACTGTGGGCGACCCGTTCAAAGATACCTCGGGTCCGGCTATGAACATTCTCATCAATGTGATGGCGATTGTTTCACTGGTAATCGCACCGCTGTTGTAGGTGTAAGTACTGCGAATACCCAGGTATTCAAACTAAAAGAAACCCGGCTTTGATTGCCGGGTTTTTTTTGCCTGCGATATATTGCAACACACCATAGATACCTTTTGAGAGTTGAGTAATGATGGAAGTTTCTACGCTGATATTTGATCTGGACGGCACCCTGAGCGATCCCAGTGAAGGGATTGTCGCGTGCGTTAATTATGCTTTGCAGCAGTGTGGCTATGAAACAAGAACTCCCGGGGAAATCAGTGCCGAGATTGGACCCCCGCTGGACTTAATGTTCGACAAATTTTTTCCGGGTATTTCGTCTTCAGAAATAGAAAAACTGGTAATGCATTACCGCGAACGGTTTGCAACTGACGGGTTTGCAGAAAACATGATGTATGAAGGTATTGCCGATGCACTGCTTCAGTTGCAAAAGTCCGGTTTCACCATCGGTGTATGCACGTCCAAACCGGAACCTGCAGCGCGAAAGATTCTCAAGCACTTTGATTTGCTGCAGTTTATGAGGTTTGTCAGCGGTGGCGATATTGGCGTGCGAAAACAATCACAGCTTGAAAAACTGTTGGCAACAAACACCATCGATAAATATGCAGCCATGATTGGTGATCGGGGTGTAGATCTGAGTGCCGCACATAATAACGGCTTGCGAGCGGTTGCGGTTCGTTGGGGTTTCGGGGAAGACGCTGAACTCGCGGCTGAAAACCCTGAGCTCACACTTACCCGTGTTATGGAACTTACAAGGTGTTTCACGCCCCTCTAGGTGGAGATTTGCTGTGCTGATACATTGAATAAGATGGCGGTCTCCTCTACAGTTCCAGGGCACAGTGGAGAGTGAGGGAAGATCATGCGTAACAGGAAGTTCATCGGTAGTGCGGCAGTATTGCTTTTAGTGCAGTCGGTGTTGTCAGGGTGTGGTAATAATACCCATAATTATAGATTTCTAACCGAAAACGATAGCTATCACCCGGTAGAAAGGCCGGATGCAAATTACACCAGTGGTCTGATGCTAATGGCAGAGCCCACCAAAATCTATCGAAAAGGTGATAACAAAACTGTCGACAGGCTCAATGTATTTCAGCATGGTGAATATGCTGAATATGTACCGATGACGCTTGAGTATGGCCTGGGACAGGTGTTCTACACACCGGATGACATTGCTGTTGATTCTCTTAACTCGATTGATCGCAATGATCGACTATTAAGTGAAGACCGTCCGTACGCCGGTTTGTTATTTTTTCAGGGTGCTATCCACAATCACTATATCAATGACTACGATCCCACACGCGATATGCGTCGAACGCTGCTGGCGAAGATCGGACTCACCGGTAGTGGGTCGTTGTCTGAAGAGCTACACACTGCTGTGCACAAGGAGCGAGAGTTAATTGTGCCTGTCGGGTGGGATATGCAGGTGGGTCAGGAACTGGCGTTTTCACTTGGCGTGGAGCAGCACAACCGTTTACTGTCGTGGAGTCGTGAGATAGCCGGCCGTAATCTGTTGGGAGCAGATGTATCTTCCAATGTCAGTGCGACTGTTGGCAGTATCTACACCGGGTTGGATGCAGGGGTCACTTTTCGAGTGGGGTTTAATCTGCCCCGGCGCGTACAGGACGGCACTATCGCACCGGCAATTATTGTCAAGGATGACATGCCGGGAGCAGAGCCCGACGTAATGTTGCAAAATGAATCGACTGATGATGACTCGGGTTTTGATTCCTCTCCACTGGAAGCATCAGCGCCCGATGCTCTAGATAACGAAAGTACTGACAATACCGAAGCGATGCCTGCCAGTCCCCTGGAAAGCGATGTTGTGACTGTTTATCAGCCGGAACCACAGTCGGAAGATAAGTCATGGCATTTATACTTTTTTCTCGGTCATCAAAACCGGTGGGTTCACCAGGATTTTTCTATTGACGGACGATTGTTCGGTAGCGATCTCCACACCGTTGAACGAGAACCGGTGGTCAATGAATTTCAGTATGGCGGGCAGGTCCGGTTTGCGAAAAACTGGATTATTCAGGCTTTGTTTGCACATCGCAGCAAACAATTTAAAACACAGCGAAAAGAGCATTCATTCGGCCAGTACATGATTATGTATCAAAGACCGTTTGATAAGTATTAGGCGAAAGTTGTTGCGTTAGAATATCGCGTCGCAGCGCCACTGAAGCAAGGTAATTAATATGGTCACCGATACCATACGCTCGGTTACAGTCAGAAAACTGGTAATACCTTTTAATATAAAACCCGTGGCAGCAACCGGGTCAATGGATGATGTACCGCTGGTGGCGCTGGATATCGAAACCGATGGGGGTACTGTTGGCCGAGCTTACGTGTGGGCGTTTTCTCCGTTGTTTTTAACGCCACTGGCTGCGACGGTGGAGTCACTGGGTTCAATGATTATTGGCGATGGTCTGGCTCCACTCAGTATTGAGTCAAAGTTGCGCTCCACCCTGCGACTGATTGACACACCTGGCTTGATTGGGCTGGCGTTGGCAGGAATCGATATGGCAGTCTGGGATGCCCACGCAAAGCAGCAGAACCTGCCGCTGTTTCGGTTGCTTGGGTCAGACGTGACGCGCGTGCCAGCCTACAACAGCTGCGGCTTATGGATACAGGACACTGCAACCCTTGCTGATGAAGCTGAGATGCTGCTGGATATGCATGATTTTACAGCGGCCAAACTGCGAGTTGGCAGAGCGGACGCGAAGGAAGATCTGCGGGCGATCCGGCTGGTGAAAGAGAGAATAGGGGATGATCATCACTTGATGGTCGACTACAACCAGAGCCAGTCTGTCACTACTGCATTGCAGCGCGCTCAGATGATTGATGGTGAAGGTCTTTATTGGATAGAAGAACCTGTGCGTCACAACGACTATCAAGGCAGTGCCAACGTGGCGCGTGCCACTACAACGCCGATTCAGTCGGGTGAAAACCTCTGCAGTGATTTTGATATGAGTTGTGCCATTGAAGCGGGAGCAGCGGATTGGTATATGCCTGATGTGCAGCGAATTGGTGGCGTGTCCGGCTGGATGCGAGCAGCCGCGCTGTGCAATGCTAACGGTTTGTCCATGTCGAGCCATTTGTTTCCAGAGATAAGTGCTCACTTGCTTGCTGCAACGCCGACAAGACACTGGTTGGAGTACGTGGACTGGGCCAACCCGATCCTTCAGGATCCGCTAAAAATGGAGCACGGTTGCGCGGTGTTGTCCGAGGCACCCGGAACTGGAATTGAATGGAACGAAGATGCTATGGCGCGTTACCGCGTTTAGTACGAATACTATTTCGAGTCAGGAATTGCACCGATCATCTACTTATCTATGCCGAGTGTGTTGACTCGATTGTTACCGATAGGAAATTCATCGATACACAGTCGCTACAGCTGCAGCGGAAAATCTAAGATATCGGTTCCTTAAGTTTCCACCCGATTGGATGCTCGATTTTGATTAGTACGCCAAAGCTGCGGCACTCAGTGATTGCCACGTTTCTACTTTTGTTTAGCGCTTCGTTTGTACACGCTGATTACAGTGAACATCCGAAGGCCGTGAAGTTTATCGCCAAAATGGTGAAGGATCACGGATTTGATAAAGCAGAACTCACGGCGATTTTTGCATCAACATCCCGTAATGAAAAGGTTCTGGAGCTCATTCAGCGACCCGCCGAGAAGCGTTTGCAATGGGCGCAGTATCGGCCGATCTTTGTCACAGATAAACGTATAAATGCCGGTGTTGAATTCTGGCAGGAGAACCAGAAAACGCTGGAAAAAGCGCAGCTTCGCTATGGTGTGCCTGCGTCAATGATTGTCGCAATCATTGGTGTTGAAACCTACTACGGCAGAATAAGTGGCGGCCATACTGCAATCTCTGCACTGTCGACATTGGCGTTTGACTACCCGCGTCGAGCTGAGTTTTTTACCAGTGAACTAGAGCAGTTTTTGTTACTAGTGAAGGAGAATTCGCTCGATTACCAGACCCTGGAAGGTTCCTATGCCGGAGCATTCGGTATGCCACAGTTTATTTCCAGCAGCTACCGTCGTTACGCGATCGACTTTGATGAAGACGGTGAAATTGATCTGTGGAACAGTGTTGAAGATGCCATTGGCAGTGTGGCTAATTACTTCTATCGACATGGCTGGAAAAATGGTCAGGCAGTGGCTGAGCGTGCCACTTATAAATCGTCTGGTAAGGCGCTGGTAAAGGACAGTCCCAAGCCTGTACATAGTTATGCCACGATGAAAGCAGGGGGCATCTATCCAAAACGTAAAGGCAATGGAAAATATACCTTATTAAAGTTGCAGGCTGATCAGGGTGCGGAATACTGGATCGGGCATCATAATTTTTATGTGATTACCCGGTACAACCACAGCAACCTGTACGCTATGGCTGTGTACCAGCTCAGCCAGGAAATCCAGTCGCTCAAACGCAAGCGCTAATCGCACAACGCGCGTTTGATACCGTCTATCGGCAAATTAAATTCCGGTGGACAAAACAGGGGCAATTTTATGAACCACCGAATCAGAGCTAGCGTTCTGGCAGGGGTAGGAGTATCTCTGGTCGCAGGTTGTGCTTATCTGCCACAAGGCTATCCGTCGCGAACCGGAGCGGGCCAGAGCGAAAACAGCGAAACAGAATCATTATTTGTGAATACCGGCACCCGCGTCGCTGGCAGTAGTGCCGCGCTTGAGCCATTGGAAAGCGCGCCCATCAAAGGGTTGCGGGTACGCAAGAGCAAACGCGGCAATATGGATTCCTATGTCGTGCGCGGGCAGCGTTACTTTACTATGGATAGCAGTGATGGCTATTCTGCACGCGGGCTGGCTTCCTGGTACGGACCGAATTTTCATGGCCGCATAGCGTCAAACGGTGAGGTGTACGACATGTACCGCATGACAGCGGCACATAAAACACTACCACTGCCAACTTTTGCCCGTGTTACCCATATTGATAACGGTAAGAGCATCGTGGTTAAGATCAATGATCGCGGGCCATTTTCCGGTGATCGTTTAATCGATCTTTCATTTGCTGCAGCGCTTGAACTTGGCATGGTGAACGATGGCACCGCGATGGTGGAAATCAAGGCATTGTCACCGCAAGAGCTTATGGCGCTTAGCGGTCCCAAGAATAAACTTGGTGTTGAGTTTTACTACGACTACAACGAAAAGCCCGAACGCGGCACCGAAGTCGCCGTGGACACGCTATTCGTGAATGATCGTGAGACAACTGATGCAACGATCGCTCAGACAACTGCTACTTCAGTCTCTGCACCAGTGGTAACTACTGACAACCCTGATTCGTTAACAGCTGTCGCTTTGCCGGCAAGCCAAAGTGAAGAAGTCGAGGTAGTCAGCGCTGATATTTCAACACCACTGGTTCCAGCAGTGACAAGTCCGGTCGTAGATACCGGTGCTGACGGTACTGTGGTAGACATATCGAGTGTTGAAGCGGAATACATTGAAGTCGTTGTGCCTGGTCGTACACTCCCGGCCGAAGCGCTGAAGACTTCTGAGTCAGGTATTTTTGCAGGGCTTGATATACCGCTGAAAGAGGTCGCCGAAGAAGAGGGTCTGATCGCAAAAACCGAAGTAATGGCGGCACCTGAGACTGCAACCGACACTATGCAGCGGGTGGCGGTACCACTGGTTGATGCTGCGGCATTGCCAACGCTCCCTGCAGAGGGTGTTCCGGCGTTGGTGAAAGCAAGTATGCCTGCCGCTACCGGCAAAACTGATGCAACGGGTGATCTGAGTGAACGCTACTACCTGCAGGCCGGCGTGTTTGCCAATGTAAATGATGCCGAGCGTGTGGCGACAAACATCGTATTGGAGATTCCTCGAGAAGAGGTGCATGTCAAGCCGCTGAAAGATTCTGCGATGTATCGAGTGACTGTCGGCCCGATTGTCAGTAAGGAACACGCCAGGGAAGTGGCCACCAAACTCAATACCGCTGGTATCGAGAACTACACGGTGAAAGTAAACGAGTCATAGTGACGCCGTAACAGGAGTCGCAGTTACTGTGTTTGCAGTATTTTGCTGCAGACACAGTAGCGGCTTTTTAACTTGATCGCTGCTATTTGCGGCGTTGTTGTACATAATGCATATTCGCTTGGCTATGCTGTCGACA
>CALLLY010000236.1 GCA_938008205.1 uncultured Granulosicoccaceae bacterium | reverse complement strand
TAAATATGCGTTTGCCTGAACATCACGAAATTAAAATGGTGTTCAAATGAGTCACGATATTGCTGTTTCCCGGTTCGGAGGGCGTCGTGCCGCAGTGCTTGGCGTGTTTGCATTGTTGTTACTGGTGTTGTGGGCGCGCGCGTTTCAATTACAGATTCTTGATGCAGGTTTTTACCAGCGGCAAGGTGATGTCCGTCAGATCAGAACACTGCCGTTGGCGGCACATCGCGGCAGACTGCTTGATCGCAATGGCGAGCCATTGGCAGTTAGCTCACCGATTGACTCGGTATGGGCTGATCCTCGGGAGCTGGCAGACTTCGATGACAAGATTGATCTGCTTGGCTATGCGCTGGAAATGGATCCGGCCAGAGTCAGGCAGCTTGTCGCGAACGGGCTGGAAAATAAGCGCGAGTTTATATACCTGCGCCGGCATGTGCATCCACGTATTACCAAAGCACTCCGATCTATTAAGGATCGCGGTCAGATCAAAGGTGTGAATATTCAACGCGAGTACGGACGCTACTACCCGAGCGGTGAAATCACTGCCCATGTTTTGGGTTTTAACAACATTGATGATCAGGGCCAGGAAGGTCTTGAGATGGCGTTTGATGACTGGCTTGAGGGCACGCCTGGTAAACGTCGTGTTGTCACCGACGTACTAGGTGATGCGATAGAAGACATTGAACTGATTGCCGAGCCGAGCCCGGGTAGAGACCTGGTGCTGAGTATCGACAAAAGGATTCAGTATCTTGCCTATCGAGAGCTTGCACAGGCAGTGCAGTTGAACGGTGCGAAATCCGGCTCCGCGGTAGTGCTTGATGCACGCACCGGTGAAGTGCTGGCAATGGTCAATCAGCCATCTTTTAATCCGAATCGGTTTTCTGATCGCTCCGGCGGTATTCAAAGAAACCGCGCGGTTACCGATGTGCTTGAGCCGGGTTCAACCATTAAGCCGTTTACCATTGCGGCGGCACTGGAGTCTGGCAAATTTACCGCAGACGATATTATTGATACTTCACCGGGTCGCTTTAACGTAGGTCGTTACGTTGTTCGTGATTTTAAAAACTATGGTGAGCTGTCTCTGTCCGGTGTGTTGAAAAATTCCAGCAACATTGGTGCGGGTAAAATCGCGTTGCAACTCGAGCGCGAAACATTATGGAGTGCTTTTGACCGGCTCGGTTTTGGTCAGCCGCCGCTCATTGAATTTCCAGGTGCGGTTGCCGGTTCATTACCGCATCATTCGCGCTGGTCGGTGGTGCGCCAGGCTACCGTTTCCTACGGCTATGGCATGTCGACAACTACTTTGCAGCTGGCTCGGGCTTACGCAGCGCTGGCAGCAGACGGGCTGATGCCGGAAGTTACTTTCCAAAAGCTCAATGGTGAGCCGCGACTGACTCGTGTGTTCAGTGAATCTATCGCAAAAGATCTGCGCCATATGATGCAATCAGTTGTCAGCAGCGGTACCGGTAAAGCGGCCAGCATTCCAGGGTATACGGTTGCCGGTAAAACCGGGACTACGCACATCTCTGAGAACGGAAGCTATGCTGACGATCGTTACTTGTCTTTGTTTGCGGGCATGGTGCCAGCCGGTAACCCGGCAATGGTCGCAGTTATCGTGATTAAAGAACCGCGTGGTCGTTACTACGGTGGCGAAGTTGCAGCACCGGTGTTTTCGAAGATCATGGCGGGCGCGCTGCGAATTCGCAATGTCAATCCTGACGGGCAGCAGGTTTACGGGCTGCAGGCGAGGAGCACGCAGTGACCGCCGGTGCCAACTTATACAACGAGAGTTCAATCTCATTGCAGGAGTTGATTTCACCGTGGGCAGTCGTTGCCGACGTTGATGAAAGACAAGTGTCGGGGGTAAAACTCGACAGTCGTCAATTGCGATCTGGTGATGTGTTTCTGGCAGTCGCCGGAGAAACCACACATGGTCTCGACTATCTGGCTGATGCGTTGAAAGTTAATGTGGCCGCAGTGATTGTTGCGGTTAACGATGCAAAACTTCTGGGTATTGATCGGTCGACACTGGATTCTGCTTCAGTCCCTCTGATTGAAGTTTCAAATCTTGCTGCGCATGCCGGTGAGATTGTCAGCCGGTTTTATGGTGATCCGTCACATGAGTTAAAGGTGATTGGTGTGACAGGTACTGATGGCAAAACTTCTTTGTGTCATCTGTTGGGTCAGGCTTTGAATGAAAACCGCGACAACTGTGGAATTATCGGAACTTTGGGTTGGGGTTTTACCGGTAACTTGCGGGAGACCGACCTGACTACACCGGATTCTGTCACGCTGCAAAGTGCGCTGGCGCAGTTTAATCATCAGGGTGCGAACTATGCGGCAATGGAAGTTTCATCACACGCATTGTCGCAAAGCAGAGTGGCCGGAATTGTTTTTGATATTGCCGTGCTGACGAATCTGGGGCGTGATCACCTGGATTATCACGGTGACATGCAGAGCTATCGTGCTGCCAAAGAGTCCTTGTTCTATCACCCGCAGTTACGTGCGGCGGTGGTTAATGTGGATGATGAGTTTGGCAACAGTCTGACCGGGCGGCTGACAGATCTGGAGTTAACCACTTATGGTTCCGGTGAAGTCGATGGTCAGCACGTTCGATTTTGCAATATTGCTCAGAGCTCGAGCGGGCTTCAGTTTGAAATCAGTTTTGCAGGGCAGAGCTATGCCATTGCAAGCCCGCTTTTGGGTGGCTTTAATGTGTCTAATCTGACCGCGGTTTTTGCGATTCTGGTGACTCTGGGGTTGTCTCCGGATCTGGCTGCAAGATCTGTTTCGATGTTAAAACCGGTGCCTGGTCGTATGGAAGCTACGCGGTTGGAAAACGGGGCAACCGTTATTGTGGATTACGCTCATAACCCGCATGCGCTTGAGTCGGTTCTAAAAAGTGTTGCTGATCATGCAGAAGGTGAGGTGATAGTTGTCTTTGGTTGTGGCGGCGATCGTGATCAGGGAAAGCGCCCCTTAATGGCAGATATAGCCGAGCGTTATGCGGATAAGTGTATTGTCACTGATGATAACCCGCGTGGTGAAAGTGGGGATACGATTGTTGAGCAGATACTGGCTGGCTTCGAGCGCGCTGGAAATGTAGATGTTGAGCGCGACAGACGCACAGCAATACGGTCGGCGCTAATGCAGGCCGGTGTTGGTGACATGGTAGTGATTGCTGGCAAAGGTCATGAAGACTATCAGCTGATCGGTGATAAAAAGCTGCCTTTCAGCGATAGTGAAGTGGTTTCAGAGTATATGCTGGAGCTGGCTTCATGATGTTGCTTTTGTCTCAGTGGCTTGTTGAGTTCGATGACGGTTTCGGAGTCGTTCAATACATCACACTGCGTGCTATTTTTGCGGCACTGACTTCATTGGCGGCCTGTTTAATTTTTGGTCCATACATGATCCGCTGGCTGCAGGGTGCGAGTATCGGTCAGAGTGTGCGGGACGACGGACCGAGTACTCACTTGTCAAAGGCCGGTACGCCAACCATGGGTGGTGCGATGATACTGGTCGCCATAGCAGTCAGCATGTTGCTATGGTCGGATCTGTCAGTCAGGCATGTGTGGGTTGTGTTGTTTGTGATGCTGGCGTTTGGCGCCATCGGCTGGGTTGATGACTATCGCAAAGTCATGCAGAAAAACTCCGATGGACTGTCTGCTTCAGCCAAGTACTTTTACCAGTCAGTGGCTGCACTCATTGCTGCAGTATTTATTTTTCAAACGGCACGCAGTTCTGCGGAAGTCAGTTTGCTGGTGCCCTATGTGAAAGATGTTTCTGTGTACTTAGGGTGGCTGTTTATTCCGTTTGCTTATCTGGTCATTGTTGGCAGCAGCAATGCGGTTAATCTGACAGATGGGCTTGATGGTCTGGCAATAATGCCATCTGTCATGGTTGCCGCGGGCTTGGGGATCTTTGCTTACGTAACGGGTCATGCGGTTTTTTCTGACTATCTGGGCATACCCGGTATTGCCGGCGTTGGTGAGCTGACAGTCTTTTGTTCAAGCCTGGTAGGTGCCGGACTTGGATTTTTATGGTTCAACACCTATCCGGCGCAAGTGTTTATGGGTGATGTTGGTGCGCTTGCACTGGGTGCGGCGCTGGGAGTGACCGCAGTTCTGGTGCGTCAGGAGATTGTGCTTTTCATTATGGGTGGCGTGTTCGTGATGGAAACTGTCAGTGTGGTGCTGCAGGTTGCCTCTTTCAAACTTACCGGTAAGCGCATTTTTCAAATGGCGCCACTGCACCATCATTTTGAATTGAAGGGATGGCCGGAGCCTCGGGTCATTGTTCGATTCTGGATTATCACTTTTATCCTGGTTCTGGTCGGTATGGCCAGTTTGAAGATTCGCTGATATGGAATCGAAACGTACATTGGTGGTTGGTGTTGGTGTCAGCGGATTGTCCGTGGTGCGTTACCTTGCGCGTAACGACAACTCATTCGATCTGGCAGACCAGCAACCGGCCATGTCACCGGAACTTGTTAAACGCGAGCCTGCGTTGCAGGGGCGCGCTTATTACGGCGGGCATTGGGATGCCGATCTCCTGCGCGGTTACCAACAGCTGATAGTGAGTCCCGGTGTGCCAACCCGTACCAAAGTTTTTGATAGTGCGCGCGCGGCCGGCGTAGAAGTCATTGGTGATGTTGAACTGTTTGCGCGTGCGGTCGGCAAGCCGGTACTCGCGGTAACGGGTTCTAATGGCAAAAGCACAGTCGTCAGTATGATCGGATGCATTCTGCGTGCGGTCGGCTTACGAGTGGCGGTGATTGGTAATGTTGGACTCGCCTGTCTTGATGGATTAGATGACGACAACACGGATGTCTACGTGTTGGAGTTATCCAGCTTTCAGCTCGAAACAACCCAGTCACTTCGCCCTGAAGTGTCGTGTGTGTTAAATGTTTGCGAGGATCATCTCGATCGTTATGAGGGCATTGAGGATTACGCTGCCGTGAAACGCACGATTTATCGTGGTGCGAGATGCATAGTTTTTAATGGTGATGACTCTCGGACTGAGCCTTCTCCCGATGGGCAGGCGCTGACTTGTTTTTCTGCAACGAGTAGTGATGCGCAATGGTGCCTTAGCGGACAGTGGTTGTGCGGGCCGGACTCATTAAAAATAGACAGCAGTATAATGAAAGTGGCCGGTGGCCATAATCGCATTAATGCGCTGGCTGCGATGGCTATCTGTACAGCGTATTTAAAGCGCTCTGCAGCAGAGTTGAAGCAGGTATTTATCGATGGATTGTCCGGTTTTACGGGTTTGCCGCATCGCTCTGAACTAATTTGTGTGGATGAAGGTGTGAGCTGGTTTAACGATTCCAAAGGGACCAATGTCGGTGCCTGTATCAGTGCGATAGAAGGTATGAAAGGACCGGTGGTGTTAATCGCTGGCGGGCGTGGCAAGAAAGCAGACTACACACCAATGAAACATGCGGTTGCTGAAAAGTGTCGGGCAGTGATTTTGATCGGTGAGGATGCTGACAAGATCTCCCAGGCAATCGGCGATGATGTGTCTGTGTTCTTCGAGCAGTCTATGCACGATGCCGTAATTCGTGCAAGGCAAGTTGCTGTCAGCGGTGACAGTGTGCTGTTGTCTCCGGCGTGTTCAAGTTTCGATATGTTCGATAACTTTGAGGTAAGAGGGAACGTGTTCTCTGAAGAGGTGAGAAAGCTATGCGCATAAGTAGCCACACTTCAGTCATGGATGCGACGGACTCTCATTCTATTGCCTACTTGCAAACCTCTGGTTCCGGCAGTGCTAACCGACAGCACGCCAGGTCTTATGTGG
>CALLLY010000235.1 GCA_938008205.1 uncultured Granulosicoccaceae bacterium | reverse complement strand
AAAGTCGTCGCTATGGTTTGTTGTGGCAACTGATAGTTTACCCGGTACTGCTGCCGGAAAACTGCACCCTCTCGGGCTTGATCCTGAGTGCCGCTACCAGGTAAGACTGGCAAGCAACAACCTTGAGTACTTTTCGCACTTCTCCAAACATACACCACAGTGGCTGCGGTCAGGCGTAACACTCACCGGAGAGGTGCTTATGACTATCGGCCTGACGTTACCCATCATGCCGGCACAATCTGCATTGTTGCTGGATATTCAGGCTTAAGGCCCACTGCTTATCGATACTCTAAGGAGACACGCGCAATGAAGCTCGGCGTTTGCTACTACCCGGAACACTGGCCGGAATCGGTATGGGCTGAAGATGCACAGCGCATGAAAGCGCTTGGCATCACTGTCGTGCGGGTGGGTGAATTTGCCTGGAGCAGGCTCGAACCACAACGCGATCAGTTTTGTTTTGACTGGTTACATCGCGCCATCGATACGCTTCACGCGCATGACCTGCAAGTTGTTCTGGGCACGCCAACTGCCACACCACCTAAATGGCTTATCGACGAACATCCGTCAATACTGGCAGTCGATGAAAACGGACAGACGCGAGGCTTCGGCTCCCGCAGACACTACTGTTTTTCATCGCAGGTTTATCGTCAAGAATGCCAACGTATAGTTAACAAAATAGCGATAGAGTTCGGGGCACATCCATCACTGATTGCCTGGCAAACCGACAACGAATACGGTTGCCACAGTACCATTGAAAGCTTTTCAGAAGACGCAAAGCTTGCGTTCAGAAGCTGGTGCGAAGAGCGGTATACCACTATCGACGCCCTGAATACTGCATGGGGTAATGTGTTCTGGAGTATGGAGTATCAGAACTTTGAAGAGATCGACCTGCCTTGTGGTGCAGTCACAGAGCTGAACCCCGCTCACCGACTGGCGTTCTGGCGATTTTCCTCTGACCAGGTAGCTGCATTTAATCAGTTACAGGTTAAGATTTTGCGAGAGCACTCACCGCAGTGCGATCTGTTGCATAACTACATGGGTAACTTTACCGAGTTTGATCATTACACCACTGCCGCAGATCTGGATATCGCCAGCTGGGACAACTATCCGCTCGGTTTTCTGGATCGCGACAGCAGCAGTACAGACGATCAACAAAAGTGGTTCCGTACAGGTCATCCTGATTCCTCGACTTTTCATCATGATTTATATCGCGGTGTCGGGCGCGGGCGCCTATGGGTAATGGAGCAACAACCGGGGCCGGTGAACTGGGCTCCGCACAATCCGTCGCCATTACCGGGCATGGTACACCTTTGGTCACTGGAAGCGTTTGCACACGATGCCGAAGTGATGTCGTGGTTCAGGTGGCGTCAGCTTCCCAGAGCCCAGGAACAAATGCATACCGGATTACTGCGTCCGGATTCTTCTGAAGACAGCGCTGTCGATGAAATACGGCAACTGGTGTCGGATCTTGAAAAGATCAATAAAGCATTGCCCGACAAAGCTGCCAGAGACTGCGAAGTCGCCATGGTATTTAGTTATGACGGTGATCAAATGTGCCGAATCCAGCCGCAGGGCCAGAACTTTGAACCGCTTCATTGGTTGCTGGAAGTCTATTCCGCACTGCGCTTATGTGGTGTTAATGTCGATGTGGTTCCATCCACGGCAAACCTGGACACGTACCGTTTTGTTGTTGTGACCAACAGCGTCAGTATCGATGATGCTCTGTTGCAATCGTTAAAATCTACCAACGCACAGGTGCTGTTCGGACCGCGTACCGGAAGTAAAACCTGCGAACATTCAATACCGGATAACCTGCCCCCTGGAAACCTGCAGGAGTTACTGCCGTTACGGATAGTACGGACAGAATCACTGCCGGATTTTGCCGAGCTGACTACAGATTATCAAAACTTAAGTGCATGGCGCTGGCGCGAAAAAATTGAAACACAACTTGAGCCTGCCGGTACCTTCAACGACGGCTGGGGGTTTTACTACTCCCACCGGAATTTTCATTATCTTAATGCGTGCTTAAAAACGCAGTCATTAAACCGCTTTATTTTAGAACGCGTAAGAGCTGCCGGAGTAAGTGTTATGCCCTGCGAAGACGGATTGCGATACAGTCACTACGGCCCGCTGACTTTCGCCTGTAACTACGGCCCCGAGCCTGTCACGCTGGAAACGACTAGCCCTTTTGTTGTAGGTAACGCATCACTCAACGCAGGTGACGCTGCTGTTTTTTATACCCACACAAATAGCACTAGCCTGTGACAAGCAAACCACTGTCGGCCAACATGAAAGCCAGCTTGTATATGATGCTTTCAATGATGGGTTTTGTTGTCAACGATAGCTTTATCAAATCCCTGGATGGCTCACTGGGTATCGGCCAGATAATGGCAATACGCGGCATGATACTCTTGGTGTTTCTTGCTCTGCTTATCTGGCAACAAGGGCTCTTTTCACGGCTCCGTGAATTGAACAACCGGACTGTATTTATGCGCTCTTTGATGGAAGCATGCGCAACGCTCACCTTTCTATATTCGCTGCACCTGCTGCCATTTGCCACTATTTCTGCCATTCTTCAGGCTTTACCACTTACCGTTGCTCTCGGTGCAGCGTTGTTTCTTAATGAACCTGTAGGATGGCGCCGGTGGCTGGCAATTGCTATCGGCTTCGCCGGCGTGCTGGTGATTATTCGCCCCGGTTTCGAAGGTTTTAGCTCGGTTTCTCTGGTGATGCTGGCATCGGTACTGTTTGCCGCCGCGCGCGACTTATTCACACGCAAACTCCCTCCGGCACTGCCATCCCTGTTAGTTTCTGCCGCAACATCTACCATTATTACTATTGCCGGTGCGTGTATCGCAACATTTCAGGGTAACTGGCAAAGTGTCGACAGTTCGCAGTTATCAACACTGGCAATGGCAGCGTTTTTTCTTTTTTTCGGTTATCAGTTTATTGTGATGGCAATGCGAACCGGTGAAGTCGCCTACGTAGTACCCTTCCGCTATACCAGCCTGCTGTGGGCTATTGTCCTGGGTTATCTGATCTTTGGCGAAGTACCAGACACCCTGACCGTAGTGGGTTCAGCCATTGTGATTGCGACCGGGTTATTTACGCTATACCGGGAGATCATTAACAATCGACGGGCAGTGACGTCAACTACCATCAATGCCAGTGGCAACGTCTGGCACGAGAATCAACGTAACTCAGAATAGTTGACCGCGATTTGCGATGCAACCGTCGCGTTATTCAATACCAGCTGAATGTTCGTCTCCAGACTACTGCCCCCCGTTATAGTGGCAATCTTTTCCAGTAAAAACGGGGTTGTTTTTTTGCCTGTGATTCCCTGTGTATTCATCTCGGTTAGTGCTTCACTGATGGCATTGTTAATCAGCACTTCATCCTGCTCATAGGTTTCCGGAACCGGCACACAAACCACCACACCACCGTTAAGGCCCAGCTGCCATTTATGAAATAACACGTCCGCTATCTCACCGGTAGATTCAAGCCGGTAATCAACTTCGTAGTCACTGCGCCTGGTATAAAACGCCGGCCAGCAGTCTGTTTGATAACCGATTACTGCCACACCATGGGTTTCCAGATATTCCTGTGTCAGTTCCAGATCAAGTATCGACTTAGCGCCGGCACACACGACTGCAACGCTGGTTGAAGCCAGTTCCTGCAGATCGGCCGAGATATCAAAACTGGTGGGCGCACCACGATGCACACCGCCAATGCCGCCTGTGGCAAAGATTTTGACTCCGGCGAGCTCCGCCACAATCATGGTGGCGGCAACCGTAGTTGCACCAACCGTGTCGCGGCTGGACACCGCAAACGGTAAATCACGACGGCTGACTTTTAACGCTGACTGACCGGTTTTACCAAGAAATTCTATTTGTTCCGGTGATAATCCCGCACAGAGCTTTCCATTCATCACCGCTATGGTTGCAGGCACCGCACCGTTATCCCGCACCACCTGTTCAACACGCATGGCTGTTTCTACATTCTGCGGATAAGGCATACCGTGAGATATGATCGTTGACTCAAGCGCCACGACCGGTTTTTGTGCTTCAAGCGCTTCAGCGACTTCAGGGGAAACAGACAGGTAGCGGCTCAATACAGAATGATTCATAAATTCTTCTTCAGGGTTTCTACTGTCATTTCAGCGGAGCAGGCGCACCGGGATTCAAGACTGTAACGTGCTGCCAGTGCGCCCCATTTTAAACACACCGGGGTATCGAAACCATGCAATTGCGCTGCAATAAAACCGGCGAGCATAGCATCCCCGGCACCATTAACATTGACTATATCCGCAGGCTGCGCTGGCATCTTGAATTCAGCTATGGTGCCAGCTCCCCTCTCATACAAGACCACACCATCCTCACCAAGAGTGATCAGAACTTTCTGCGGCCCCATGGCAAGCAGCGCGTGCCCGAGTATCTGTGCTGATGCCGGTAGTTCGCAGCCGGTTAACACGGCAGCTTCCTGCAGATTCACCTTTAATAAGGCAAGTCTCGAAAGCACCCCAGCCAGGCGACGACATTTACTCACCGACACCGCCTCTGCCACCAGTTGTGTTTTGCCACTTATAGCGGCAACTTGCTTTATGACCGATTCCGGCAGGTTAGCATCGATCACGCAGATGCCAGCATCCTCAGCAGTGTCACTCAGTGAACCAGGCAATTGCCATTGGTGCTCTTCGAACAGAGACATATCCGATACCGCGTGTAACAAGTGACCGTTACTGCTGTTCATCGAGACATAAACCGGTGTCGTACACTCTGTAACAATATCGACGTTGTCGGTACCCAACCCTGCAGACTCACAAAGCGCCAGCAATTGACGGCCCGCCGGATCATTCCCCACCGCGGAGTAAAACAGCGTATCCACCGATAATCTGCACAGCCCTTCAGCAATGTTGCGCCCCACTCCTCCGGCACAAAAAAACACCTGCCCCGGCGTTGAGTCATCTGATAACACCGATTGGCCGGCGGTCGCCAGAATATCCAGATTCATCGCTCCGATTACTAACGCAACAGCAGGGTTGCGCGATTGTTTTTCAGACATAACAGTTCATCATGTTTAAAGCCCTGTAACGATGTTTCAATAGTCGGCCAGAGACTAATATAGACAATGCGAAGCTCAATGATTAAAGCACGCATACTACACGTTTGTTGTGGTAGTGTGATGTGACGAATTCTCCTGCGGCAGAGCCTGCAAACACCCTGGCTTCTGCCTTTAAATGACTAAATACCCATCCAACTCAACCCGACCAGATACCAGTCACACCAGCAGCGCGATTCAACCTCCGCTGCTGTTGTTAGTGGGTATTTCGGCCGTCGGACCGATAACTCTCAACGGCGTTCTGCCAGCCAATACTGCTGTCATGAGAGAGTTGATGGTCGACTACGGAATGGCGCAGCTGGTACTCACCGTTTACCTGTTTGCCACCATGCTGTCGCAGTTGTTTCTTGGCAACCTCGCAGACCGCATTGGCAGACGACCGGTAATGATCGGAAGCCTGTTTGTTTTCTCGATTGGCGGCGTTATTTGCGCACTGTCAAATTCTATCGAGATACTCCTGTTCGGCAGGTTCGTGCAGGGCTTTGGGTCGGCCGTATGCGTTTTTCTCACGCGCACAATTATGCGAGACGTGCACACCAGGGACAAAGCAGCAAGTGCAATCGGGTATATGAACACCGCGATGATGATCGCGCCCATGTTCGGCCCGGCGGTATGCGGCTACATTACCGACGTCAGCAGCTGGCGTGTCATGTACATACTGCTTGCCGTAGCCGGAATTATTTTTTCTTTGCTCAGTTACCGGTATCAGAATGAAACGCTAAGTAACAATCAGCAAACCAAACCCCCCTTTGTTAAAAGCACCATGGACCTGCTGGCGAACCGTGAGTACCGTGCATACCTGACTATTGTTTGTGGCGCGGTAGGTATGTATTTTTGCTTTCTCGCCGGTGCACCTTATGTGGCAATGGAAATACGCGGCTACTCGGCATCAACTTTTGGAATCTGGTTCAGCATGGTAGCGGTTGGCTACCTCACCGGAAATTTTATCGCTGGCAGATATTCACAAAAGCTTGGAACGGACAAAATGATCAGGCTTAGCATGATCCCGGTGATCAGCGGTGCAGTATTGTTCTGGCTGCTGTCACCGTGGAATACTCTGCTAGGCCTGTTTCTTCCGATGCAACTTATTGCGCTAAGCAACGGTATGTGCCTGCCAAATCTGACTTCCGCCGCGATGAGTGTTCGTCCCGATCTGGCCGGGACCGCCTCAGGATTAACCGGTACTATTCAAATATCTACCGGCATGGTGCTCACTTTGTTCACAAGCCTGTTTCTGAATGATTCCGCACACCCGTTGTTCTTTATGATCAGCCTGGCTGCAGTGGTGTGTGTATTCGGCTATTGGCTATTAACCAGGGCAAGTCCCAATACCTGATAGAAATTTCTCATGCAAACAGACCACTACTTTGCGACACCGATCAGTTGCAGCGATCTTGAAGACTGCACCGCGTTTAACGACGAGTTGCTTGCCCATATATTTGCCTGGCAGCAACAAGATCCCGCCGGTATTGTTCGCTCCAACCTGAGCCAGGCAGGTGCCTGGCACAGCACACTCGACATGCATCTTAAACCACAGTTCAACCCATTGAGAACACATGTTCTCAACACCGCTCAGGAACTATTCAGCAGCCTGAATTACGACCCGGCTTACGAACCCGCAATCGACAGCATGTGGGCCAATATCAATCCAAAGCACGCACACAATCGCAGTCATATGCATCCCGATACGCTATGGAGTGGTGTGTACTATGTTCAGGCCCCCGCAGACTGCGGGCGCATCAGTTTCAGTGATCCGAGAATACAGTCGCGGGTATTGTCACCACGATATAACCCGCAGACCGAACAGCCCTTTCATACCTGGCCGGAAATCTATTTCGATGCGATTGCCGGCAGACTGGTGCTTTTTCCCGCCTGGCTGGTGCATGAAGTCGAACCGAATCTTTCGGTACTACCCGGCACTCAGGGATATCGTGTCAGCGTGAGCTTTAATCTGTATCAGGCGCTCAGGCCGTAGTGTGTGTGCACAGGGTTTTGAGTACCAACGAGTGGCAATACGCCACCCGCACGCAGGGTGCTGCGGATGCGGCCTTCACAAGTAATAACCAGGAAACCCGACGCGTATGCGAGGCTACTACACTTAGTATTTCTCACTGCCTCAAGCATCCAGCATAATCTGTCTATATTAACCGGCTGAATTTCAGATTACGGTGACCACTTGCGCTGACAATCGCATCAACCACTACAGCGTAAATTTCTCATCCGGCAACTCAAGATGAACCGCAATGCCTGCTGTCGCTATCACCGTTACCGTATCATGTTCTGTATCAACCACATTCAACCCGCCGTTTACCGGCTTCACTGTGACTTGTCCGAACGGTAGTTCTGCAGCGACAACCTGGTGGTCTATTTCCTGCGGCTTTTGCACACCAATATTGACAGTGATCTGCATAGAGTCTCGATCAAGACCTATAGATCTGAAAACAATAAGAGAACTATGATGCAATGCATCCTGCACTGCCCGGCAAGCTGCTTTGGTATAGTTTTCTCCGTAGAGATCGTTACCGGTGCCCAGTTCCAGAATAATTCTTTTCTGTGCCATGACTACTCACCTGCCTCATCGATATTCAGGTAAACCACCGCGGCCGCATTAGCAACAACAGTGACGTTGGAATTGTCATCATTAGAGACATCCAGACCACCGCTCACCACGCTTACTTCTGCTGAACCATAAGGCAATACCGCAGCGACTGCATCGCGATCTACAAGCTCCGGTTTTGCCACTCCTATTTCTACTTCAACCTCCATAGCGTCGCGGGAATAACCAAGTGCCGGAACCAGCGACAACGAATTGTGCCAAAGTGCATCCCGGAGTGCGCGTACCGCAGCCTTTGTGTAGTCCTGACCATGCAGATCAGTCCCCATCCCCATTTCTACCACTAAGCGTTTTCGCGCCATTAGCCCCTGACCGTTGTGTGCGTACCGTAAAGGTACCGAGATATCGACTCCGGGATTATAACGCGAATCAGCGTAAAAGATTGATTTGCCTATCAATAAAAAACTTGACTGATTTTTTCATAATTTAGCGCTTTTTAACCCCAAAGATGAAACACGATCTGCCGTTAGTGCTCGAAGAATAACCGCATTCCATTTGTCATTGGTTGTGGGCGTCGGCGCGGTCACAGTCGCAAAGACTTCACGATGTTTGGCATCACGGATATTCGACTACTCACTGGGTGAACCAAATCCCTCGTTTGCACCAGCGTAAGTTACACAGCATGACAGTTCTATTCGGAGATAATAAATGTTCTTGAGAGCAAACAGTTTTACTACAGTGGCGTCAGTTGCTGTTGTCGTCGCAGCCCTGTCCGGCTGTTCGTCATTCGGGGGTAAGCAGCCCGCAGCACCAACCAAGCTTCCGACTGCCAGCCTGCCTTCAGTTGCCGCAGCAACTCCTGCTGCTATGTCTGCAGCTGACGACAGCCTGGTACCACCTAATGCAAAACCCG
Source organism: uncultured Granulosicoccaceae bacterium (assembly GCA_938008205.1). Lineage (GTDB taxonomy): Bacteria > Pseudomonadota > Gammaproteobacteria > Granulosicoccales > Granulosicoccaceae. The sequence goes on along the minus strand of CALLLY010000235.1, from coordinate 14,763 downwards.
GCCAGTGTTTCACACGCGTATGGAATGCACCACAATACGAAACCGTGACTACGCGCCAGCTCGTTGAAGACGCAGGCTCACGAATTGAAGTGATCCCTGCAAGCTACAAATCAGGCTCCAAGCGGGTTCTGGTTAAAGAAGCATCAGAGCGTATTGAAACAGTTCCAGCAACCTACAAAACGGTTACAGAGCGTGTGTTGATTAAGCCGGCTACCAAGAAGCTGCAGCAGGTGCCAGCAGTTTATGAAACGGTTACAGAGCGGGTTCTGGAAAAAGCTGCCCACACTGTTTGGAAAAAAGGCACTGGCCCTATCCAGAAGATCGACGCTCAAAGCGGCGAGATCATGTGTCTGGTTGACGTACCTGCTTCGTACAAAACCATCCAGAAGCGTGTACTGAAGACACCGGCTACGACTAAGACTATCACTATACCTGCAGAGTACCGCACAGTAGAAAAGCGTGTAGTTGCTACAGCAGCGAGCACTCGCTCAGTGATGATTCCGGCTCAGTACAAAACCATCAACACAACTGAAGTAGCTTCACCTGCTAAAGAGCGTCGCATTGAAATTCCAGCACGCTACAAGAACGTTACCAGCCAAAAGCTGGTCAGTGAAGGCTCTATGGAATGGCGTGAAATCCTGTGCGAAACCAACATGACTCGCAGCCGTATCATGGATATTCAAAAGGCACTTCAGGCAGCCGGCCACAACCCTGGCAACATCGACGGCAACATCGGTGCAAGCACCATGGACGCTGTTAACGCCTTCCAACGCGCTAAAGGCCTGCCGGTTGATAAGTATCTGAACATGGCAACCGTACGTGCTCTGGGTGTAATCTAACCCGCCGCAGCACTCTCAGCTTGCTGTCTTCCTGACAGCACTGCCTGAGTAGTAGGAGAAGCCCGCAGGTGAAAACCAGCGGGCTTTTTTTTCGGTAGGCCATATAGGTACGGTTAAACGACTTGTACATATTGTCTTACTCAGTTATCGGGCCTACTGTGATAGATTCCTATTTAAACATAATCAGGAATACCAGTGGCCTTCGACTTTTCAACAGCTGTAAAAAAGAATCTGCCAGCCCCGAGTGCTGCGCCCTGGTCTGGTTTTCCAACATACAACTTTGTTGGCGGACACAACGACCCGGGGTCGCTTCCGGTAGACAAACTCACACGTGCCTGCTCGGATGTTTTGTCACGTGAAGGCAAAACACTGGCAACCTATTCGCTTGAGAGCGGACCCCAGGGTTACCTGCCGCTGCGCGAGTTCCTCGTGGGTAAACTTAAAAAATATTCCGGCATAGACTGCACGACAGATCAGATATTGCTGAACTCAGGGTCGCTGCAGGCTATTGATCTCATCAACGAGGCACTGCTGGCCCCTAAAGACACGGTGATTATTGAAAAATCGAATTACGGTGGTGTTATCAGCAGGCTAAACAGACTCAACGTTAATACCGTTGCTATTGATGTTGATCAGCACGGCATGCGGACTGACCAGCTTGCCACCACGCTTGACCAACTCGCAGACCGTGGTATTAAACCAGCGTATATCTACTCTATACCCACCGTACACAATCCTACCGGGAGTATCATGAGCCTTGAACGACGCGAGCATCTGATCAGGCTCGCTGTCGAATATAGTATTCCAGTGTTTGAAGACGAGTGCTACGCCGACCTGATCTGGGACGGTAAGCGTCCGCCGGCGTTATACGCTCTAAATAATTCACAGGTAGTTCATGTGGGATCGTTCTCCAAGACCATCGCCCCTGCCCTGCGGGTGGGATACACAGTGGCAGACTGGTCACTGATCGGTCAGTTACTGTCCCTTAAAACCGACGCTGGCTCAGGAGCACTGGAACAAATGCTTCTGGCCGAGTATTGCCGTGAACACTTTGACGAACATTTGGCGTCACTCAACGTTAATCTTAAAACCAAACTCGATACACTGTGCGACGCCATAGACCGCGAGTTCGGTACCAGCGCCGAGTACACATTACCACCGGGCGGGATTTTTCTGTGGGTGAAATTACCAGAGACTGTCGACACCGCACGATTGGCCACGGTGGCGGAAAAGCAGAGCGTAGCAATTAACCCGGGATGCGAATGGTCACTGGAGGAAAACGCGAATCAGTATCTGAGGCTTTGTTTTGCCAATCCAGACGTCGACACCATTGAAGCCGGCGTGGCTAAACTTGCAGAGATTTGCCACCGTGAATTCGGCGTGCCGGTTTACGCGGGTAACACGCCGCAGTAGCACCGGGCGGTAGACACAAAAGTACCAGGAATCTGCCACTCACCAAATACATCACAGACCTGCAGATTCCTGTCAGTGTGCAATCGTGATGGCGGGAATTTGGCACGGTTGGCGCAGTAGCAGCATAACTCCACCTGTTGGCTATATGATGCTGCGACTCGCTACCTGCGCTTTGGCGCTTTTGATGATAACCCCAGCCATGGGCGATATCTCTGTCTCCGGCACTTTAAAGAAATGGCACTCGATCACCGTAGACAACAGTGGAGATACCGCTGTTTTCAGCGAGGCTCAGTTTCAGCCAAACCCGTTCCTGGATTTCAGATATAACGTTATATTCACAAGCCCTGCCGGCAACGAATATACCGTGCCGGGTTACTTTGCCGGTGATGGCGAGGGCAATGGCATCGGGTCGGTTTGGCGTGCGCGGTTTTCCGCTGACGAAACCGGTGAATGGCAATATCGAATTTCCTTTCAAAGCGGCGTTAACATCGCAGTATCAGATGAAGATGGCAGCGCCCTGCCTTCAGATGGAGAAACCGGCACGTTCACGATTGTCGAACAAAGCCCGGATGACCCCGGCTTTCTCGCTCAGGGTCGACTCGGCTATACCGGCGAACACTATTTAAAAGCCGCTGATGGCTCCTACTGGATCAAAGGCGGAGTAGACAGCCCCGAGAATTTCTTTGGCTACGGAGGTTTTGATAACACCCATAACCAGGAGGGAGGTGTAGGCACCAGCGGTCTTCTTGATGATGTACACCACTACGTCCCTCATATCCCCGACTGGCAGGAAGGTGACCCATTGTTCACCAACAGCGCTAACCCGGACGGAGCGAAAGGAATCATCGGCGCAGTCAACTATCTCGCCAGTGAAGGAGTCAACTCAATTTATTTCCTACCGATGAATCTCGGTGGAGACGGGCGAGACACTTATCCATTCATTCGTCCCACCGGACGCAATTATGATAATACACACTATGATGTTTCAAAGCTGTTTCAGTGGCAAATTGTCCTCGAACACATGCAACGCAAAGGAATTGCAGCACATTTCGTATTAGCTGAAATCGAAGAAGGAAACTCAAATTGGTTTGACAATGGTGAGCTAGGTATCGAACGAAAACTATTCTATCGCGAAATGGTCGCACGATTTTCACACCTGCTGGCGATAAAGTGGAATCTAAGCGAGGAAAGCCGCTTTGATGAAATTCACCACAAGGCGTTTGCGGGATATCTAAATGCATTGGATTGGGCGGACTTTCCAATCGCAGTTCACGGCACCAATGATCGGCCACATATTCAGTACAACCCTCTACTAGGCAATGACTTATTTTCAGCTACCTCGATCCAGTTTTCTCCTCCTAATGCTGGTGAGTTTGTCGAACAATGGCGTCGAAAGTCAATTGAAGCCGGGCGTCCATGGATAATTGATATGGACGAAATCGGACCGGCATCTGTCGGCCTGTCACCCGACAATGTTGATGAATTAAGGAAAACTGTTTTATACCCGGTTTATTTCGGAGGCGGAAACATTGAATGGTACTTTGGTCGACATCAACTCCCTGTTGGTGGTGATTTACGAACTGAAGATTTCCGTACCCGTGAAGCAATGTATCGCTATATGCGCTATGCAAGGGAAATGATGCAGGCCGAACTGCCGTTCTGGTTGATGCAACCTTCGGATGAACTTTACACCGGCACAACAAGCGCCGAAGTTTTTGCACAGGAAGGAATTGCTTATGCCGTGTACCTGCCGGACGCCACCACCCCCGGTAGCATTAGCGTTACTTCAGGTGATTACACTGTGCAATGGTTTAACCCCCGCAATGGTCAGTTTGCCGGAGAGATGCTAACTGTCACCGCGAGTGATTCAATAGACCTGGGCAGTGCGCCGGCTGACCCGAACGAAGACTGGGTCGCGCTGATCAAAGTTAAAGCTGAAGAAACTTCAGAGGAAAACAACCCGGAAACAGAAACAGAAACAGAAACAGAAACAGAAACAGACGACAATAGCTCTGAGGATACAGAACAACCACAAGCCCCGAACAACGAAGAGCCATCGACCGAGCAGCCTGAAGCTACCGATAATACGGCAGCCAGGAAATCATCAGGCGGTTCTGTCGACGCGAGCTTGCTGCTACTTTTGTTGGCACTACTGAGCGTCTCCGCCCTGCTTCACTCCGGGTTGCGTGGCAAATCCCCCAGAAGATAACGCGGCCCGTCACCTAACCCGGCGGCCCGATCGTCGGGGTTATAGAGAGCGCACGACTTCAACGAAAGACACCCGCAGCCTATACAACTCGACAATGAGTTTTTGAGTTGTGAAAGTTTTTCAATGCGATGATCGATATCCTGACTGAATTGCCTGCTGAGCTTTTGCCAGTCGGCTTTGGTTGGTGTTCGCTGTGCCGGCAACGAGGACAGCACCCGTTTGATTTCTTCCAGTGAGTATCCAAGCTGCTGTGAAATCAGGATAAATGAAACACGCCGGATAGCCGAACGCATAAACAGCCGCCTTCCACCTGCCCCCCGGGTTGCCACCAGCAAACCCGAACTTTCATAAAACCGGATAGCGGACACGCTGAGCCCGGTCCGCTTTGCGATCGTGCCAATGCTAACCAGCGGATCATTTTTCATAGAATTTCCTTGATCTAAAGTTAACTTGAGGTAGTAAGCTTAGGTATTATTAACTCACTCAACTCGCATTTCAATGCAGGTAATATCAAGGACCCCCATGAAAGCAAAGAAAATTCTGGTGTTCTCCGGCAGTACTCGAACCGGCTCGGTGAATACCCGGCTGGCGATCGTCGCGCACAAGGCAGCCATCGACGCCGGTGCTGACGCCACACTGATCAATCTTAATGACTACCCGGCCAATATTTATAACGGTGACGACGAAGCCACCAGCGGTATTCCGGAATCCATGCAGCAACTTAAAATGCTGATGGCACAGCATGACGGCTTCGTTGTTGTGACACCTGAATACAACGGCCACGTTCCACCACTGCTGGTGAATACCTTCAGCTGGGCGTCACGTAAAGAGGAAGGAGATCAGGGTATGGTGGCGTTTGCGGGTAAAACGGCCGCCATTATGGCAGCATCTCCGGGCAGGCTTGGCGGGATCCGTGTTATCCCGCGCTTACGAGATATGCTCGCCGAACTTTCCGTTACTGTGGTTCCGGGGTTTGTCACGTTGCCCGCCGCTCTCCAGGCCTTCGATGACAAAGGACATCTGATTGACGACACTCACTCCAAAGCGGTCAGCGGATTGGTAGAGCGACTGATTCAATCACTCTAAACACAGGAAAAGATGGAATGCCAGTCGATCGATTTGACTATATAACCCGCATACCGTACACATCGGTAATAGTGTTTCTCAGCGTCTGACAAAAGGTATGATAGCCGGCAACAGCGTTGTCGGGCAGGCGAGTCATTTGAACGAATTCGATTACATTATTGTCGGTGCAGGATCGGCCGGATGCGTTATTGCCAACCGCCTTAGCGCCAATGGTAAACACTCAGTGTTGATTGTTGAAGCAGGTGGTTCGGACAACCGCTTTTTTGTGCAAATGCCAATCGGTTACGGCAAGACCTACTACGATAACAACGTTAACTGGAAGTACACCACAGAGCCGGTACCGGGTCTTGCCAACCAACCCAGCTACTGGCCCAGAGGACGCGTACTCGGTGGCTCGAGCTCAATTAATGCCATGGTCTATGTGCGCGGACACCCGCTCGACTATGACGACTGGGCACAGCAGGCGCCCGGCTGGTCCTGGGAAAATATCGCTCCACTATTCAGCCGCATGGAAGACTGGTCAGGTGTCGATAACAAATATCGAGGTCATGGCGGACCACTATCCGTGTATAACACCATCGATGAAGTGCACCCGTTATGCGCTCAATATCTCCAGGCAACCTCCGAACTGCAAATTCCCTTTAACCCCGACTATAACGCAGCCAGTATGGACGGTGCTGCGTTGTATCAGATCACCACCCGCGACGGTCTGCGTGCCTCTGCCTCTCGATGTTATCTGAAACCGGCGCTGGCCCGCTCAAACCTGCAACTAATCACTCACGCCCATGTGATGAAGATTGATTTTGATGGGAGTCGCGCGTGTGGTATTACTTATCGACATAATAATAAAGACAGCACAGCCCGTGCGTTTAAAGAGGTGATCGTCTGCGGGGGCGCGATCAATTCACCGCAACTGCTTCAGCTATCCGGCATCGGCCCGCAGGGATTGTTAAAGAGCCACGCCATACCTGTTCGACACGACTCTCCTCAAGTGGGTGAGAACCTGCAGGATCATCTCGGCGCTGATATGGTGTGCCGCTCCAGACTACCTACTTTGAACCAACAATTACGTCCGTGGCTTGGTCGGCTGAAAGTCGGATTACAATTTTTACTAAAACGCAAAGGGCCGTTAAGTTTAAGCCTGAACCAGGGCGGCGGCTTTGTCAGACTCAACGAAGACTCGGATCGCCCCGACACACAGTTATACTTCTCACCTTTAAGCTACACCCGCGCACCTGTCGGTACACGGCCACTCATAAAGCCTGATCCATTCCCGGGTTTTCTACTTGGGTACAACCCGTGTAAACCGACCAGTAAAGGCACATTAAAAATACGCTCATCGGACCCGTTTGAAGCCCCGGTAATGCAACCTAACTACCTTTCTACGGACTATGATCGGGATCTGATGCTAAAAGGAATGCGATTAATGCGAGACATTGCAGCAACACCCACGATGTCTGACCTTATCGCTGAAGAAATTTACCCGGGCACTGATGTACAGTCAGACGACGAGCTACAGGAGTTTATTGCACACAAAGCCTGGACGGTATTTCATCAATGTGGCACTTGCCGTATGGGACAAACCCCTCAGTCAGCCGTTGTCGACCCGGCGCTCAGGGTTTACGGAGTCAACGGGCTGCGAGTCGCTGATGCGTCTATCTTTCCGACCATTCCCACTGGCAACACCAATGCACCGTCCATTATGGTTGGTGAAAAAGCTTCGGATCTTATTCTTGCCGATGCCTGACCAACAGTCAGGCATGCTTGATCCGGAACTTGTTGCTCTGCTGGACAACACACTGCAGGCATCACAGTCCTCGATCTATGTCGCAATAGATGGCCACAGTGGCAGCGGCAAATCAACACTGGCTGCTGCCATCGCAAAACACTATGGCCAATCAAATACATCTATTATCGCAGGCGACGACTTCTATAGTGGTGGCAGTGTGGAACTATGGGACCACCGGTCAGCTGAACAAAATGCACTGCTGGCTGTAAACTGGCAACGATTAAAAACCGCCGTAACAGCACTAAAGTCAAACGCATCAACCCAGTGGCTTGCATTCGACTGGCACAGTACAAACTGGCAATCAAATACACCTCCTCACCAGACCACACCGGAATCTGCCGTGCAAAGAGACATCAACATTATCGAGGGTGTCTATAGCGCAAGGGCGGAGTTAGCAGCACTATACGACTGCAAAATACTACTCATTGTGCCGGAGCAGATCCGGCAACAAAGGCTCAAAGCTCGAGACGGCGCCGACTACTGCCAACGCTGGCATGATCGGTGGAACACAGCAGAGACTGTCTATTTTCAACTAAATTGTGTTGACAACTTTGACATCGTTATCGAACAAGCCTGTTGATTCATGCCTGCGAAGTCGCAAAGACCGGGATCACAGTTTGAAAACCCCCACCAATGGCCGATAGCGACTGTAAGAAGACTGAACTGAGCAAAAAGACACAATATTGCCACAATGCCCGATAGGCATGGCAAAGCTGCCAAACTAAAATCCCAAACGAGTTGTTGTCCGCCCCGTCTCTGAATCTGCAGAATGAAAAACAAACAAATATCGCTAATTGTTGCCACCACCCTGTTTGCTGCCGCAGCCATCCAACAGGGTATCGCGGCGGAGCAATCTTTGCCGTTGCCTGTACGTACGGTGCAGGTTGCACCGACCACACTCGGGCAACCGGCCACATTTGGACAGTGGTCCGACGTCATGCCGTGGCCAGTCATCGCAGTACATGCCAACCTGATGCCCAATGGCAAGGTGATCGCATGGGACGCTACCCCGGACGACTTTGACGACGACCCGCACACCACCGACATCTACACCACTCGCGTCACAGTTTGGGACCCGCAAACTAACCTGCATATCCAGGCCAACAACGATACCAACGCCGATCTGTTTTGCGCTGGGTCATCGCATCTGTGGGATGGCCGAATATTGTTTGCCGGAGGCGATAGCGGCATAGCAGGTCTGAACGGACCATTGTCTAACACCAGCATCTACGATCCGGAAACAAATACCTGGGAACAGATGCCAGACATGGCGGCCCCGCGCTGGTATTCATCCAACGCTGCACTGCCGAGCGGAGAAACATTAACCTACGCAGGGCGCTATGGTCCTTCACCGGTTGCCGAGGTATTTCAGCACAATGAAACCTGGCGTTCACTGGCGCTGCCCAATCCTGCGGGCTTATCTATAAATTATCAGTGGATGCAGGCGACCGCTGATGGCACCGTAATGACATTCGGACCGCAGAACACAATCAGTAAAATAGATACCAGCGGCAGTGGACAAATAACAACGGGCCCAACGCGCGATCAATATCCGTTGCGCCGCTATGGTAGCTATGCGATGTACGACACCGACAAAGTACTGGTCACTGGCGGTACCGAAGAAGATGGCGGCCCGTTCTCCTATGACTCCTCTGTCATTATAAATACCGGTACGCAGCAAACGACTGATACCAGTGCCATGAACTTTGCACGCACTCAACACAATTTGACCATCCTTGCTGATGGGAGTGTGCTGGCAACCGGCGGGAATACCAGTGGCGCAGAATTGATTGATCTGAACACTGGTGTGTTAACGCCTGAGATTTGGTCACCAGACACCGGTCAGTGGCAAACCATGAACGATATGCAAATTGATCGACAATACCACTCTGTAGCACTACTTCTGCCGGACGGCACAGTATTGTCCGCAGGAGGGGGTTATTGCGGTACCTGTTATGAGGAAGGCTACGAAGAGCGTAATGCAGAAATTTTTTCACCACCGTACTTGTTCTCAACCGGTTCAACGCCGGCAATACGCCCAAAAATTTCGCTGGCACCAAAGTTTATTGACTATAATCGCAGCTTCATCGTTGCGACTAACAAAGCAGCATCTATAGAAAAGATTCACCTGATCAAACTCGGCTCCGTAACACATTCCACCAATCAGGAACAACGCCTGATACCACTGGAATTCAGCCGGGCGGGCAATTCACTGCAGGTACGTGCACCAACGACCAGAAACATTGCACCTCCCGGGCACTATATGCTGTTTATCGTGGATGACCAAGGCGTGCCGTCAGAATCAGCGATGATTCTGGTTGGCCAGCCGCTGATCGAATCGGGTCAGGATGTTGTGCATACCGCTAAACCCGGCAAAACCGATCAGTACGCGATTCAGGCTGACGGGCCCGATGCTGCATTACTGGTGACTGTACAAGGTCATACTACAAACACAACATTAAAGGTTAACGGCCAGGCTGCAAACGGCACGGCCACGGCCGAGTGCAATACCACTGCAAACGCTGGTCAGGTCCTGGAATGCAGACTCTCGAACCAAACCGAAACCCGCTGGCTGATCGAAGTGAGTGCCAGCGAAAACTCCACTTATCGACTGAACTCTTCTCTCAGTACCACACCGGATCCACAGGCCATTCAACCTGTAGCCAACAACATCATACGAACCGGTGGCGGTGGAGGAATTTCGATTTCGATTATCGGTTTATTGTTTCTGCGACGTAAGCACACAGTGTAGATTAACGTCGCTGTCATCCGCCTGCGCATAACACCGCAAGAACTTGCGTTATTGGAACCAGTGCGTCGCTCAAATCATTCACCTGTAGCACCACAACCTGATAAAGTGCCTATACTGAATCAATATCGGGGCATACAGCAATGCGTATAGAAAGTGCAAGTGGAGCAGGTGCATACGTTAGCGACATCGATTTAAACACGCTCAATACAGATCAGATAGAACAGCTAAAAAAATCCCTTGGCCAATACGGTGTGCTCTATTTCCGGCAACAAAACCTCACACCTGAACAGCATATAGCGCTGGCCGAGAGTTTTGGCACAATCAACATCAACCGGTTTTTTGCAGCAGTCCCCGAACACCCCAAGATTGCACAGGTTCTAAAAGAAGCAACCCAAACACAGAACCTCGGACAAATGTGGCATACCGATCACAGCTATGATCAGGTCCCTGCACTGGGCTCTATACTGGTTGCCCGCGATCTGCCACACACTGGTGGTGATACCTTGTTTGTTAATCAAATTGCCGCCTACGATGCGCTGGACGATGACCTGAAAGCTCAACTCGTCACCCTGACCGCTACCCATTCCAGCCGCCACGTATTTGGAGAAAGTGCCCACAAAGGTAAACACGACGATCTGGGTGACAGACTGGGAAATACGGCTGCAGCAACTCAGGATGCGGTGCACCCGGTTGTCATTAAGCACCCGTTCAGCGGCCGATCTGCGTTGTACGTCAATCCACAGTTCACGATAAAAATAAATGAACTGGACAAGCAAGCAGGTGATGAACTGCTTCAAACCTTGTACGAACACAGCGTCAAAGAACAGTTTCAGCACAGGTTTCAATGGCAGCCCGGCTCAGTTGCCTTTTGGGACAATCGAGCCACATGGCACAAGGCCCTGAACGACTACCCCGGCCAAAGACGCCTGATGCACCGAATAACCGTTGAAGGCGAAGCGTTATTCGCTTAACGCACCAACTTACCGCTGCTCTAACCAAATGTCCGGCTATCTGAAAGATCATTGGCTTGGAAAACAATCACTCAAACAGTCTTTGATTCTTAACGGGTTAATGCCACTGGCTGTGTTGCTAACCGTACAGCACACCCTGCTGGAGCCACTCACACTGAACAACACCTCGTTACGCTTGCCGTTGCTGTTAGTAATGGCAATTTTGTATCTTACATTGATAACAATGGCGGTAGTCTCAGTTAACAGAAAAACCCGCATACAAGACACGTTAATCTACAGCGCCGGCTATCATGTAATGGCTTGCAATACACTCTTATTCATGTCTGCATGCGTTGCCGCAGTAAACCTGATCGACATCAACACCAGGGGTGTCAAAACAAAAACTACGATAAAACAGGCATTCACAGCAATTTCGTTGTCAGACGATAAAACCACTCCCGGGCATCATCTGCTTAGGGGAGAAATAACACCTTCGAGCCCACGGCTGTTACAACAGTATTTACAAAAACATCCCGACCTAACTACCCTGATTCTAAGCTCTACCGGTGGAAATATTTTTGCGGCAAGAGCCATGGCAAACGCGATTAAGGCCCGCGGTATCAACACCTATGTAAATGATCAGTGTTTTTCTGCCTGCACGCTGATATTTATTGGCGGCAAACAACGCTCGGCCAATAGCTCAGCACAACTGGGATTTCACGGGTATCAGTATCACCTCGCAGACCCGAATCTTTATGGTGCTGTACAGGATCAGGAACAAAAGGATGCACTATTTTTTGCAAACCAGGGTGTACCAACCGGCTTTATCGAAAAGATGTTCCGCACAAGGCCCCCTGATCTATGGAAACCAACAACGCAGGAACTACTGACGGCGAATATTCTACATACCACTGTTGAACTAGTACCCCACCCTGCCTTTTAGTTCAGAAAAATCACTCATCACCCACTTGTTGTACGGTTGTCGCCTTGAAAGTCGCTGGTACCACTGAAATACATTATCGGGAAGCGTTACCGGTAGTTCAATGGAATACAGGCGATGTAAAAAAACACCCGTTGCAATGTCGGCAAGTGTGGGGTGCGCCCCGATAAGATAAGGCTTTAAACCAAGCTGGGCACTCAGCGCCAAAAGACAATCCTCGCATTCGGAAACTGCACGGTCTATAGCATCAGAATCTCTTTTTTCGGGTGGTGTTCTGTAGTACCCCCAGAAAACAGCTACAAATGCTCGCTCCAATCGATCAATAGACCAGTCCAGCCACCTGTCAGTGAGGGTGCGTTCGAAAGGTTCAGACGCATTCCAAATACCCTTGCCATAAACGTCTGCAATATATCGAATGATGGTGTTGGATTCGACGATGGCACGCTCGCGATCTACCAGCACCGGCACTTTGCCATGTGGATTGATGGCCAGAAACTCCTTACTGTCGGTACCGCCGAATCGTCCGCCCGTTTGAATATGCTCGTATTGCAATGACAGTTCATCAGCAAGCCACAACACCTTCTGTACGTTGTACGAAGTATGCCGCCCAAGAATCCGGATTGCTTTAGCCATAGCTGTTCCATAAAACACTGTAGTAAAAATATCACAATCCGTGTGCAACGGTACTGCCTCAGGGGACATTAGGTGGCGATACGCCGGTATTCCACAGATGAGTCTGCGCGATGACACGGAACGTCAAAAACTCCCCGTTTTGACAGTATAATTTCAGGAAAAACCATATCGCACCGCCACTGCAGAGCGTGAGTTTCGTCACATTTCCAGCTTGAGTCTTTCCAGGTGCAGTAGTGCAAAAAATTGTTAACTCGAAAGCTGATTAACAGCATCTGCAGCCTTTCCACGTGTCGGTTATACATTTTCATTCAAACATCAGAAATCACAGCAAAGTCCGTTAGAGATCAACACTTTGCGACGACCAGTCAACCAAAAGAGTGGCTGGCAACTTGCAATCCGACGGTAACGTCTGCCGACACTTCCAAATGCGAAGGCGTTTCATCGTGCTTGAATAGTTTTCACCTTTAGAGATAGTCCAGCCACCAGGACTGCGTAACGCAGAAATAGGTAGTATGAACTCATCATCGCAATTTGCAGCTATCACTTCAGAGCGATTATGCCGGGTCCTGAGTAATACCCGCGCGATCTGTTGCGCTGTCACACTGGCCGTATTACCGGGCGTTGTTGTCGCTGCACCAGATGCTGTTGACGACAATGTATTAGTACCATCAAACACAACGGTATTTGCCAACGACCTGGCGGCTAATGACACCAGCCTGCCGACCGACATCTATGCTATTACGATACCGCCGTCACATGGTACAGCGACACTAACCCCCGAAGGACTGCTGGACTATTCACCGAATATCGGTTTCGCCAGTTTCGATTCTCTCACCTACTCCGTTGACGATGGTGCCGGTGGCATTGATACAGCGACAGTCACACTGGAGGTCGTGCTTACCAGTGACTTCCTGACACCCGGAAGCAACTTCCTGATCGGACAGGAAGATATACCCACGCCACTAAACCTGACCGTTGACCCAAGTCTCGAGTTTGGCGGCACACTTCAGGATGTTATCGGTGTTGATGCTCTGTACCGTGATGAAAATGGCAGTGGCACGCCGGTGTCCTCAACCATTCCTGCGGGCTCTACCGGTATCAGTATCACTGGCTATGCGACCCGCAACGTGGGTACCAACGCCACTGATGGTTACAACGATGACTACGAGATCCTGTCGGTCAGCGTTAACCTGCGAGAAGGCACTTACAGCGGACGGCTCACCTATAGCGTTAACCCTCATTTGAACAACGGAACGATTGATCAATACGCATGGATTGATGTTCCACTGGGTCAATCCGTGTTGTCCGATACCAGCTATGTAGGTGGTTTATGGACCGGAAACTCTGATCCGCTGGTAGAACTGGTTAACGGGCAAATTCGCATTACCGAAACCATTCCTCTTCAGATTGCCTACCACATTGAGTACATGACCGCCGATGGTGACAGCACTGACTTTGTCAATGGTTCGGGTGCTGTGCAGGCACCGGGAGACTTGCAGTCAAGCTTTGCGATACCTCCTGAACTTGAACCGACTGATGGTTCCAAACAAGGCTACCTGGTACTCACTGGCAACAGTGCCGCCGCCGGATCAAACTTTAACGAGGAGCATAAAGGTTTCAGTCGACTGGTAGTCGATCTTGAATCTGGTCTGGTGTCCGGTGTTATTGCTTCAGAGCGCGGCGAGCTGGACTCACTGGTGACTGCCTGGGGATTTACTGACTATCCGCTGATTGATTTACGCAATACACCGGCAGCAACACCGGTAGCGATCACAGCAAGTACAGCTACAAGAGTCGGTGACGATACCGCAACCGGCGCAGGTGTACAGGACGACCCGACCATCTATATTGATGCCACCGGTGATTTGATCGTCGAGCGCGCGGCAGATCATGCTTCAGCTTTCACCACTATGTTCACCATTGAAAACTATGAGCGAACCGGATTAAGTTCTATTGCGAGTTTTGTCGGTGTTGCCAACGATACGTCTCTGTTCGATTCAAATCCACCGGACGGCGTAGACAGCAATGGCAAACCGGTAAACCTGCAAACTTTTCCGATACCGGCAAGTTCTTCCATTGGCATTGTGCAAATGTCGTGGCAAACCGCCGGTGGTAACGGTAACAATGAAAACGTCGGCTATGGTTTTGCGGT
>CALLLY010000234.1 GCA_938008205.1 uncultured Granulosicoccaceae bacterium | reverse complement strand
TGTACGACCGCCAAACCGAATCGTGGTGGCAGCAGTTCACCGGTGAAGGCATCATCGGCGAGATGAACGGTGTGAAGCTCAAACAGATTCCCTCGCACATCGTGTCTTTTGAAAATTTCAAAAGTAACTACCCCGACGGTAAAGTGTTATCAAAAGATACCGGTTCCATGCGCATGTACGGCCGAAACCCGTACCAGGGGTACGATGATATTAATTCATCGCCCTTCCTGTTCAGAGGTAAAACCGATGATCGTCTGCCCCCAATGGAGCGGGTGCTGGCACTGCGAAGAGGAGAACAGACTTTATTATTCGGTCTTTCTACTCTGAAGGAGCGGCCGGTTATCAATACGGATTTTGTCGATTCTGATGTGGCTGTTTTTTCATTTGAAACGATGAACTCTGCGCTTGATAAAGCCCAGATTCGCGAATCCAGACTCATTCCCTCGGCGGCGATCTACAGTGCCGTTGTTGATGATAAGTCGTTGACTTTTTCTTTCAAAGACGGCGCAGCAATCGATGCTGAAACCGGGTCAGTCTGGAATATTTTCGGCACCGCCGAATCAGGTCCGCTGAAGGGACAAACCCTGAAGCAACTGGATCATGGTGTTCACTTTGCCTTTGCCTGGTTTGCTTTTGATCCCGAGGCGGTGGTTTTCAAGCCGTGAATCGCGTGTCAAAAATTTGCGTCTACCGGTAACCCGTACCTGCCAATCAAGCCGGATTTGCATTTTGTACCGTGAACCGTTTTACTAGTCGCCACTTCGGTATAAGAAGCGGTAATAGTACGTGCACGATCTTTCGCAGCAGGTTCTCCGCACCGATGCGTCGGGGATGCCACTAGAGTGGATAAATTATCAGGATGCCGTGCGGTTCTACCACTCGGGCAGGGTGGCGTACTGCCTTGGCTCTTGTGTTTACAAGTTGCGTGGGGGAATCAACGCACGTACCGGACTTCGCAGTGAGCTCGAGGTAAACGCCATTGTGGCGACCTTTGGCACCAACACTACGCTGGCGCGTGGCTACATTCCGCCGTTGGCGAACAGAACGCTGTTCAAGCGCGATGCTCAGATCTGTTTGTATTGTGGTAATCGATTCAACACTTCTGACCTATCCAGAGATCATGTCACGCCGTTATCCCAGGGTGGTATCGATAAGTGGCAAAATGTTGTGACTGCCTGCAAACGCTGCAACAATCATAAGGCAGGGCGCACTCCGGAACAGGCTGGTATGGAGTTACTCGCGATACCGTTCAGACCCACTCACGCAGAGTACATCTACTTGAAAAGTAAACGGGTACTGGCTGATCAGATGGATTTTTTACGCGCTCATTTTCCGCGCAAAAGCCCACTGCGTGACAGGGAAGATGTCGTGCAGGCGATGTCGGGATATCACGATCGTGCGCGCTCATCAGCGGGCCGGTGAGTTTTTCCTGAACGTCGACAGTACCTCTAGTTGCCGGCGACGGATCAGTTCTGCCACATCATCCGAAGCGTTCCTGTTGCGAGCAATTTCGCCGTAATCAATTTGTAGCAGCGCGTTCAGGGCTTCACGCAGGTATTGCGCCTGCGGATAAGGCCTGTTCTCGAACCCCAGCCGTCCTTTACTGTCGGCCTCGCAAATCGTGACAAATTGCTCAAACCTGTCCGGCCTGCGCTGGGCATCAAGATTGAGTAGCAACTTGAGCAGTGTCCCTGTGCGTAATTCAAAAGCGTTGTGGCAATGTGTGTGAAAACGCGCTGTCATCACCGCTAAATCGCGATAACGTTTCGGGGTTCGCAACCGGGCGCACAATTGCGTGGTGATCTCGGCGCCACGTTCCTCGTGTCCGTGGTGACTGGGCAGAATATCAACGGGTGTGGTCGCTTTGCCCAGGTCGTGACAAACCGCGGCAAATCTTGTCTCTGCTGATTGACTAAGCAAACAGATCTGGTCGAGCACCATCAGCGTGTGAAGACCGCTGTCGATCTCCGGGTGGTACTCTGCAGGTTGCGGTACCCCGAACAGATGTTCAACCTCGGGTAACAGGTAGTGCAGTGTCTTGCTGTCTCTCAGGGTGTCGAAAAATTGTCTTGGGGCAGACGTGTTGAGCGCTCTGTCTATCTCTGCAAAAACGCGTTCTGAAGTCAGTACGTTGAGCTCGCCGCTGTTGCCGATGCTTTGCATGAGTTCTATGGTTTCAGGCGCGACCGTGAAACCCAGGTGCGCCAGTTGGGCGCAAAACCTGGCAACCCGCAGCACCCGCAACGGGTCTTCTGCGAATGCCGCAGAGACGTGGCGCAGAATCCGGTTGTTGAGGTCATCCAGTCCATTGTACGGATCGATAATCTCGCCTTTGCTCGACTGCGCGATGGCATTAATCGTCAGATCACGTCGCAGCAGGTCCTGCTCGAGCGTAATTTGAGGTGAGGTGTTGAACTCGAAACCGCCGTGTCCTACAGCGATTTTTCGCTCGGTTCGCGCCAGCGCGTATTCTTCCAGACTTTGTGGATGTAAAAACACCGGAAAGTCTTTTCCAACCGGTCGGTAACCCAATTCTTGCATGCGTTCAGGTGTACTGCCTATGACTACCCAGTCGCGATCCTTGATCGGCAGATCCAGCAGTTGATCGCGCACTGCACCGCCGACGAGATAGCAATCGAGCACCTCGGCAGTATTTGCATTAGGCGGTAGTGTCATTAAATTTTTAGATGGGCCGTCTTAAGGTTAACGCAAAGTATACACGGTCAGGAAAACGAGCTTTTTACTATGGCGAGCAACAATCGTTTGAAATCCTTTAAAGTGACATCGCGGGCAGTGATGGTGGTGGTAATACTCGGCATCACGACCGGGTGTTCAGGGATCAGTTATTACTCGCAAATTGTTTCAGGGCACATGCGTATTGTGATGGGCAAGAAGCCCGTTGCTGAAGTCGCAGAAGACAACAGCATAGACGATGGCTTAAGGCGGCGGCTGAAACTTGCCCTGCAAGCCCGGCAGTTTGGTATCGATGAGCTTGATCTGCCCAACAATGAAAGTTACCAGACTTTCTACGATACCAAGCGAAACTACGTTACGTGGAATGTTGTCGCGGCAGAGGAGTTTTCCTTTAAACCCGAGACCTGGTGTTTTCCGGTAGCCGGATGTGTGTCTTATCGTGGCTACTATGCGAAGGAAGATGCCGAGGCATATTCTCAGGAACTTGCCCGGAGTGGTTTGGATGTCGCGGTTAACGGTGCGACCGCCTATTCGACACTCGGCTGGTTTGCAGATCCGCTTTTAAATACGATGTTGAACCGCAGTGACGCTGGAATAATTACACTGCTGTTCCATGAGCTGGCTCATCAGAAAATGTACGTCAGCAACGACAGTAAATTTAATGAGTCGTTTGCGGTGTTTGTCGAACAGGCAGGGCTGGCACTGTGGCAGGAGCGGTACGGGACCACCGACCAACTCGCAAAATTACAAACTCGCCGCACGCGCCAGGACAACTTTATCGAGTTACTGCGTAACACTCGTGATGATTTGCAGGTGCTATTCGACTCTGAAATACCGCAAAGCGTGATGCGGCAGAAAAAAGCTGAAAGATTTGACCAGCTTCGTCGTGAATATGAGACGCTGAAGGAAAATTGGGGTGGGTACAGCGGGTACGATGCATGGTTCGAACGCGACTTGAATAATGCACGGCTGGTGGCTGTTGCCACTTACAATGACTACATACCTGCGTTCCAGGTGTTGTTTGAACAGTCAAACCGGGATTTCCCGGCATTTTACAAGGCTGTGCAAAGTCTGGCAGATTTGCCCCGTGAACAGCGTACGAAACAAATGAATTCGCTGCTTGAAACCGGCGAAGCAGACCTGAACGTTACCGGTCAGTCGTTGTAAAGCTTAAAACCGGTAATATCATGGAAGAAAAGCTCGATGTCAGGTTGCGCAGGGTTCTATGGTTTTGCAAATAGCAGAACTTGCGGCACACGCTACGGACTAATTGTCCGGGCGAGAACGAAGTAGCAGCCGGGTGTTGTTGCTTCGTGGGCTTGGCAATTAAAACGAGGTGTTTTCGATGGGTATCTTTAACCATTACCAATCGCGATACGAACAAAAGCAGCAGGAGGAATACTCCCTGCAGGAATACCTTCAGCTTTGTAAAGACGATCCATCCACCTACGCCACCGCTGCAGAGCGTTTACTGCTGGCGATTGGTGAGCCGGAAATTATCGATACGTCGAAAGACGCGCGGCTAAGCCGGATATTTTCTAACAAGGTTATTAAACGTTACCCGGCATTTTCAGAATTCTACGGCATGGAAGAGGCCATAGAGAACATTGTTTCCTACTTTAAGCATGCTGCTCAGGGCCTTGAAGAGAGAAAGCAGATTCTTTATCTGCTGGGTCCGGTTGGTGGTGGTAAGTCATCGTTAGCCGAACGCTTGAAGTCACTCATGCAGGCGCAGCCGATCTACTGTTTGAAAGGATCCCCGGTTAATGAATCCCCGCTAGGATTGTTCGACCCGGTTGAAGACGGCAACATACTCGAAGAAGACTACGGTGTGCCGCTGCGGTATGTGCAGACAATTATGTCTCCATGGGCGGTAAAGCGACTGCACGAGTATGGTGGAGACATCAGTCAGTTTCGAGTAGTAAAAAAATACCCTTCAATTCTTGATCAGACATGTGTGTCCAAAACCGAACCTGGTGATGAAAACAATCAGGATATTTCGGCACTGGTAGGCAAGGTTGATATTCGAAAGCTCGAAGATTTTCCGCAAAGCGATACTGATGCCTATAGCTACAGTGGCGCGCTGTGTCTTGCTAATCAGGGGTTGATGGAATTTGTCGAAATGTTCAAAGCACCTATCAAGGTGTTGCATCCACTGCTGACTGCTACTCAGGAAGGCAACTACAACGGTACTGAGAGTATTGGTGCGATTCCGTACGACGGTGTCATTATGGCGCACTCTAACGAGTCTGAGTGGCAAACATTCAGAAACAATAAAAATAACGAAGCCTTTATTGATCGCGTTTTTATAGTCAAAGTGCCTTATTGCCTGCGTGTCTCTGAAGAAGTACGAATCTATGAAAAGCTGCTTCATAGCAGCTCATTAACTGATGCGCACTGTGCACCCGATACCCTGAAGATGCTGGCGCAGTTTATTGCTCTGTCACGGCTGAAAGAACCTGAGAACTCCAGTATCTACTCCAAAATGCGGGTATACGATGGTGAAAACCTGAAAGACACCGATCCAAAGGCAAAATCGATACAGGAATACCGCGATACTGCAGGCGTTGATGAAGGCATGACAGGTCTGTCGACAAGATTTGCTTTTAAGATTCTGTCGAAAGTATTTAACTTCGATTCAACTGAGGTGGCAGCCAACCCGGTGCATCTGCTGTATGTACTGGAGCAGCAAATCGAAAAGGAACAGTTTGCCAAAGAGACTCACGATAAATACATGTCGCACATTAAGGAGTTTCTGGCGCCGAAGTACGTTGATTTTATTGGTAAGGAAATACAGACCGCTTATTTGGAATCTTATTCTGAATATGGTCAGAACTTATTCGATCGATATGTCACCTATGCTGACTTCTGGATACAGGATCAGGAGTATCGTGACCCCGAGACGGGTGAAATGTTCGATCGCGCTTCTCTTAATGAAGAGCTCGAAAAAATAGAAAAACCGGCGGGTATCAGTAACCCAAAGGATTTTCGAAATGAGATTGTGAACTTTGTTCTGCGAGCCAGAGCTAACAACAACGGTCAGAACCCCAGCTGGACCAGCTATGAAAAACTGCGATCAGTAATTGAGAAGAAGATGTTCTCAAGTACAGAAGACCTATTGCCGGTAATCTCTTTCAACGCCAAGTCTTCTGGCGACGAACAGAAAAAGCACGATGCTTTTGTAGAGCGTATGGTTGAGCGTGGTTACACAGAGAAGCAGGTCAGATTGCTGGCTGAGTGGTATCTGCGCGTGCGGAAATCTCAGTAGAGTTGCGGTAAGTATCGCGTAACTTCTAGCCAAAGAGCCCCGCTATGAGCTATATCATCGATCGCAGGCTAAACAGCAAAGATAAAAGCGCTGTTAATCGGCAGCGTTTTTTAAGGCGCTATAAAAAGCATATAAAAAGAGCCGTATCTGATGCGGTAAGCAAGCGCAGCATTACTGATATGGAGCGCGGCGAAAATATCAGTATCCCTGAGAAAGACCTGGACGAACCCGTGTTCGGTCATGGCGAAGGGGGTAACCGCGCCAGGGTGCTGCCAGGCAACAAGGAATTTCGAGCCGGAGACAAACTGCAACGACCAGAAGGAGGGGCAGGTGGCGGTGCCGGGAAGGGCGATGCCTCAGACTCCGGTGAGGGCATGGATGAGTTTGTCTTCCAGATTACACAGGATGAATTTCTCGAATTTATGTTTGAGGATCTGGAGCTTCCTAACCTGGTGAAGCGACAGCTTAACGCGACTGAGTCTTTTCAGTTGGTGCGGGCCGGTATCAGTGAAGAAGGTACCCCTAATCAGCTGAACGTTGTGCGTTCCATGCGGAGTGCCTATGCAAGGCGAATAGCACTGGGGGCAAAGAAAAAACGACGCAGAGACGAAATACTCGCTGAGCTTGAAGAACAGATGGACGATGAAAACCATCGCAAAGCACTGCGTGAAGAGCTTGAACTATTGCAGAAAAAGCTCTCACATATTCCGTGGATTGATGATTTTGATCTTAAGTACAACATCACAAGACGAGAACCGCAGCCCTGTTCGAAGGCAGTCATGTTTTGTCTGATGGATGTGTCTGGTTCCATGGATCAGCGCACCAAGGATATTGCCAAGCGTTTTTTTATTCTGCTGTATTTGTTTTTACAAAGAAACTATGAAAAAACCGAAGTGGTGTTTATACGCCACCATTCGACGGCTAAAGAAGTGGACGAAGAAGAGTTTTTCTATTCCCGCGAAACCGGTGGCACGGTAGTGTCCAGCGCGTTGCGTTTGATGGATGAAATTATTACCGAACGCTACCCGATTACTGAGTGGAACCTCTACGGAGCTCAGGCCTCAGATGGCGACAACTGGACGAACGATTCACCGGTCTGTCACAAGTTATTGGCGAATAAACTTTTACCGTTGTTGCAATATTACTGCTACATCGAAATTACTGATCGCGGTCATCAGGAGCTCTGGCAGTATTACGAGAAACTAGCGGAGTCGACGCCTGAAGCATTCGCCATGCGTGGCATAGAGGACTACGCTGATATTTATCCGGTTTTCCGTGAATTGTTTCAGCGTGAAAAACCCCGTGTATCGCAATAGTCAGGGGGTTCAATGAGTTCAAATACACCATTGTCAGAAGGGTCTGAGTGGACCTTCGAGTTAATAGAAACCTATGATCGTGAGATCGCAAGGATTGCAGGTTCCTACGGCCTTGACACCTATCCAAATCAGATCGAGATTATACGCTCGGATCAAATGATGGACGCTTATGCGTCGGTAGGCATGCCAGTCGGATATCACCACTGGTCATTTGGAAAACAGTTTCTCAATGTTGAACGCGGCTACAAACGCGGGCAGATGGGGCTCGCCTATGAGATCGTGATCAATAGCAATCCCTGTATCGCCTATTTAATGGAAGAAAACAGTATGACCATGCAGGCGCTGGTGATTGCCCATGCCTGTTATGGTCATAATTCCTTTTTCAAGAACAATTATCTGTTTAAAAGCTGGACGGATGCTGATTCGATTATCGACTACTTTGTATTTGCCAGAAACTACATAGCACAGTGCGAAGAGCGACATGGTACTGAAGAGGTAGAGGCGATACTCGATTCCTGTCATGCATTGATGTTCTATGGTACGGATCGCTATAAACGACCGTACCCGATTTCAGCCGCTGAAGAATTGGCTCGTCAGGAAGAGCGGGCTGAATATCTGCAGCGGCAGATTAATGATCTTTGGCGAACCATCCCCAAATCCAAAGCGGGCAAAATGGGTAGAACCGAACATCGCTTTCCAGCTGAACCGCAGGAAAATCTTCTGTATTTCATTGAAAAAAATGCGCCGTTGTTAGAACCCTGGCAGCGTGAAATTGTTCGGATCGTTCGAAAAATTGCTCAGTATTTTTACCCGCAGCGTCAGACACAGGTGATGAATGAAGGGTGGGCTACGTTCTGGCACTACACCATACTTAACGACATGTTTGATCAGGGCCTGGTGACTGATGGTTTTATGATGGAGTTTTTACACTCACACAGCAGTGTGGTGGCACAACCCGGTTTCGACAGTCCTTACTTTAACGGCATAAACCCGTATGCGCTGGGTTTTGCCATGATGCGTGATATTCGTAGAGTTTGTGAAAATCCTACTGAAGAGGACAAGCGCTGGTTTCCCGAGATTGCAGGCAGTGACTGGCTTTCAACACTGCACTTTGCAATGGAGAATTTCAAGGATGAGAGCTTTATTCAGCAGTACCTGTCACCCACCGTTATTCGGGACTTTCATTTATTCTGTATTCTTGATGAAGAGGAATCGGAAACTATTGATGTCAGTGCAATACATGACGAAGATGGTTATCGGCAGGTTCGCGAAGCGCTGGCAGCTCAGTACAACCTGAGTAGCAGAGAGCCGGATATTCAGGTCTATGAGGTGGATGTTGAAGGTGATCGCTCACTGACACTTCATCATCAGCAACAATCGCAAAAGCCATTGGCGGAAAATACCGAAGAGGTGCTTAAGCACCTCTATCGATTATGGAAATTTGAAGTTCACTTGTACTCATATGATGGAGAAGAGGTGGATGTTTCGTACCGGGTGCCAAAACGAAAAGGACTGAGTCTCGCTCCGTAGGGATATATCCCGAGCAAGTGAAAGAAACTATACGTCGTCTCGACGTGCCAGTTCCCGATAGTGTTGAAGGCGACTCTGCCGATTCATCTTGCCAAGATAAGTAGGGACAATTTTTTTCACACTGGTGGGCATCGCTGTATCGCAACTGTCGCAAACGCTGTCTATTTGCAGTGACTGATAGTTGTCTCTGCTGAAAGGCTTGCCGGGTACCAGTTCCATAACGAAAGCCTGAATTTTTGCCAGAGCGTTAGGCAGTGAAATTATGCTGCGTTTTATTTCCAGTACTTCGGCTGTGTACTCAACCACTTCCCGCAGTGACATAACGTCCGGGCCGCACAGGTTGTAAGACTCGCCGTACGTTTCCGGGTTGTCGATGGAGTCAGTGATGCTTCTGGCAACATCTCCAACATAGACAGGAGCAAACTTGGCGTCGGCGCATGCCAACGGCAGAAACGGCATGGCATGCAACAGGTTTGCAAAACGTGTGAACAGGCCGTCGCCGTTACCGAAAATTACGGAAGGACAGAATATGGTCAGATCAAGATTGCCTTCCTTTAAAATGTCAACAGCGCGTCCTTTGCTGCGCAGGTATTCACTTGGACCGTTTTCAGCGTCTGCCTTGAGTGAACTAATCTGAATGACTCGCGTAATACCACTGGCATTGCAGGCATCGCGAACGTTGGTGGCCAGGTCGACGTGTGCTTCTTCAAAAGTGCCGCCTCGTCCTACCGAGGTGTTGAGTATGCCTACCAGGTTGATCACCACGTCGTAGCCCTGAATCGCCTGTGCTAACGAATCGGTGTTGTAAGGGTCGACCTGCTGGACATCAATGCTCGGTACCACTCGCAGTGATTTGGTTTTTCGCAGATCACGGCTAAGGACTCTGACGGATTTACCTTTGGCAATTAAATGGCTTGCGAGCTCTGTACCCAGGAAGCCACTGCCGCCGATCAGACAAATTTTTTGTAAAGAAGACATATCTACTTACCGGAAGATTCGTAGTCACTCTCGAATAGAATTCGAGATGGTTATGAGTGGAAAATAACAACGCTAATGAGACGCGTCTGAGCCCGCCATTATAGCGGTGTTTTGTCGACAGGTTGAGTTAAACAACAGACTGTTTTTGCTATTGATCCCTGGGGTAGCGGCTGTTTGGTTCTTTTTAATAGCCTGGTACGCCGTCAAACTATATCCGACCTTGCCGAAAAGACTCTAATGAGCCAACTCCCTGAATTTGAAGATCACAACGCGCAGACGGTAAAGAATACCACTTGTTACATGTGCGCCTGCCGCTGTGGAATTAAGGTAACTCTCGAAGGGGAAGAAATACGGTTTATTC
>CALLLY010000233.1 GCA_938008205.1 uncultured Granulosicoccaceae bacterium | reverse complement strand
GGCGCTTACAGTCGGCCGGTGAGTACAACCTCAAAAGCTGCACAGCGCTGGTTTGATCGCGGCTTAAACTGGACATTCGGCTACAACCATGAAGAAGCGGGATATTGCTTCGAGAAAGCATTGGAGCATGACCCGGAGCTGGCAATGGCGCACTGGGGGCTGGCTTATATTATCGGGCCAAATTACAACAACCCCTGGGAACTGTTTGACGAACAGCAGTTGGCAACGACGTTAGCGCAATCGACCAGTTCAATTAATAACGCAAAGGCGTGTATGTCTAACGCCACACCCGTAGAGCAGGCACTGATCAAAGCGCTGGCCTGGCGTTATCAGTCAACCGAACCTGCCGAAGACCTCTACGACTGGAGCCGAGACTACAGCGCCCAGATGCAGCAGGTTTATGAATCGTTCCCTGGTGATCCGGATATAGCGACCTTCTATGCCGAAGCGATAATGAACCTGAACCCGTGGAAAATGTGGAACCCGCATACTGGCAAGCCCATTGAAGGCGCCGCCACACTGCAATGCAAGGAAGTTCTGGAGCAGGCCATTGCACAGGTATCTGCCGCAGGCTCTGCCCGACATCCAGGTCTGCTGCATTTATACATACATCTGATGGAAATGTCCGGTACCCCGGAAGAGGCACTGGTGGCGGCTGATGATCTGCGACACCTGGTTCCCGACGCCGGGCACTTAAAACATATGTCGACTCATATAGATGTACTGTGCGGTAACTACCAGGATGTTGTTACCGGAAACTCCGCTGGCATTGAAGCGGATTTAAAATATTACGAGCACAACGGTGGCATGAACTTCTATTCGCTATACCAGGTTCATAACTATCACTTTAAACTTTATGGTGCGATGTTTGTGGGACAGTTTACCCCGGCACTGCAGGCGGTGAATGGTCTGCGAGATACCTTGCCAGAAGATTTACTGCGGATGGAGTCTCCGCCAATGGCGGACTTTGTTGAAGGCTACTTATCGATGGAAACCCACACGCTGGTTCGCTTTGGCAAGTGGCAGGCACTGATCGATGCTCCGTTACCGGACGACCCTGATCTTTATACCTTTACCACCACCATTAGCCACTATGGTAAAGGTATTGCTCATGCAGCTTTGAAAAATCACTCCGCCGCTCTGCAAAGCCAGCAAGACTTCGAAGCTGCAGCAGCCAGAGTATCAGAGGAGCGTTATATTCACGTGGTCAGTTGCCGCGATATTATTGGTGTGGCGCGTGAGATGCTCAATGGCGAGATCAGTTATCACCATGGCGAGTACGACAAGGCATTTACGCATTTGCGTCAGGCGGTAAAGCTCGAAGACAACCTGCCGTACGACGAGCCGTGGGGCTGGATGATGCCTTCAAGACACGCACTGGGCGCGCTGCTGCTTGAGCAAGACCATATCGATGAAGCAATGGCTACCTACGAGGCTGATCTGGGCCTGGACGATACAGTGATAAGGTCGAACCAGCATCCTGACAACGTGTGGGCACTTATCGGTCTCTATGAGTGCTATCAGAAAAAAGGTAAAGCCCGTGAGGCGAGGATGTTAAAACCGCGCCGTGACTTTGCCATTGCTCGTGCAGATAAAAGCATTAGCACATCCTGCTTTTGCAGTAGTAAAACAGCCTCTGGTGTGTCGAGTATAAAGTGAACATATATGGTCCGCTGCTGTGACTACAGCAGCGAACAATATCTATCAGACAGCAACTACTTTCTTACTGCCCACATTTGATACGCAGCCATATCATCAGAACAGGACTCAAGTGACAGTACTTTGATCTGATTAGCATCACTGCGACCGGTCCGGGTGGCTTCAGCAGCGGTGAAGCACAGGTCCGGTGCAGCAGCAGGAACGATCTGCCCTTCTCCGGAAAACTCGAATGACTGTGCTTCACTGCCGTCGCAGGCTGCAAGCGCCAGAGACGCACCCGCCTCAGCCGTTGTCAGCTGTACACAAACATCAAACTCTGGCATGTAAAGAACACCATCGGCAAATCTTTCAGTATCAAACGTCTGATCGACCAGTATACCTCCGAGCGGGCTATAACAGGTGTGTGCCTGAAGGCCGTCATCGGGGTTGGCCGATTCGCCCTTGCCTTTAGCGATATCAACACAATACCCGGACTGTGTACTGTCGAGCATGTCGGTGAGATAAATTTCCACATTATCTGCAGAGGCCGTTGTGGCAAGTGACAGTGCAAGGGTTGAAACCGCCAGAGTGATCAAATTTTTCATGGGTATTTTTCCTGAACTAGAGTAGGTTTTTTGTTGGAAAGGAAATTGTTTTCAGAACAGCAGGTTGAAAATTCTCCTGATAGGGAATAACTGTTTTTGTCGGGGGAGTTGCCATTAATAACCAGACAGCCACGGTCTTTAAGCTTGATACTCAAGGCTAAGTTTGAAGTGAGCTGGGAGTCTGCAACAGCAGCTACTCCCATGGTTTAAACCAGGCACGCACCAGCCCGGCTGGCGCCGGACAATTTTATTCCGGCCATTCGTGCTCAGTCTTCTTCATTGCAGCGCTGTTTCAACGTTGACGGCCCGACGGCAGGGTTCGCTGGCGGGATAAACAGTACGCTAAAGACTGTCGCTGCTTTCACCTCGATATTCAATCACGAGATTGTGCAAAAAATAAGGTCAGTCAGGGGGGGAGCAGCACCGTCAGAACTCACGTCCAGTACGGGGCTGATAGATGAAGGATTTTTTACAACCAATGCGGGGGTTTTTGGTAACTCAGATGCTTAACACCACATCCTGTTCCACTCAGCTTCACTGCACTTAAAGATCGTGCCCTGCCGCCATTAGCAGCCGCTTGATTTCCGCAATGTGGGCCGGCTCGGTCTGGCAGCAGCCACCAACAATCGTCGCCCCGGCCTCTACCCATTTCAATACGTGCATTGCATAAGCACTCGGATTCAAATCTGTGCGGTTTGCTATCACCTCGACCGTTTCACCAGGTCCATACTGACTCAGGTCTGCCGAAAACGCATTGGCATATCCGCCGAAAGGCCGTCCATCGCGCGCAAGCTCAGGCATCGCTGCAGTCGTAACTTCAGGGGTACTGCAATTGACCAGTAATCCGTGGATATCCAGCCCATTCAATGCAGAGATTGCCGCGGTGATAGTCTCACCAGATCTTAAGCGCGCTGATCCGTCCTCAGCGAGGCTCTCCGAGAGAGTCCAGGAAACCCAGACCGGTTTGCCGCTTTCACAGGCCGCGGTAGCCGCGGCACGCGCTTCCTCCGAAGTTGACATGGTCTCACAGATGAATAGATCGACGCGGTCTTTACACACCGCGACTATCTTTCTGTAATCTTCAAGATTACGTTCGAATACATCAACCAGACCAGGGCGGTAAGACCAGCTCAACGGAGGCAGGCTACTCGCAAGCCTGGAGTCTGAACCAACAGCATCTCGGGCAGCACGGGCAAGTCGAATTGCAGTATTCTGTTCACCTTCGAAATCGAGCGTCTGCCCATGAGAGTCCTCTGCAACCCGAGGTGTCGTCGCATAGTTGTTGAGGGTAATAACCTTTGCACCGGCTCGCAGATAATCCTCGTGCAGTTCCTGAACGAGATGCGGTTCGTGACGCATTACCCAACCACCCCACTCGGCATGTACAGGGTTGGCAGACCGGTTACACAGCTCCTGCCCCATGCCTCCATCCAGAAGCGTTATTTTCATACCTGCTATCCCCTTGAATCGACTTTTTTCTAACACACTGCCTGGCTAATTGTACCTCCAGTTTAATACAACTTCATATCCAACGAATTTTTGAACGCCTTTAACCGGCATTTTGTACGAGCAAAAAGATACAAGCCGTTAGTGATATTCACTGCCACTACTTTTCTATCACCAGGAAGACCGATTATGAACACAGATGCTGCAATCGCGCCTGATAGATCGACTGCCAGCGGGCTTAATGCTGCGTGCAAAAGACCCGCATAACATTATCAGGCACTATATGGTTAGTCCTTCTTCCCACCGCACACAGTTATTGTTTTGCACTTCATGCCCAAACGAGATAACGACCCGCGTGTCTGTATAGACATGAGATTCGATTAACATCATGTTGCCGTCTTCGAAAGTGACTGAGTCATCGCGAATTTCTGAAGGCGTGCCATTTTCAGCAAGGCTTTGTTGAATTTGCGCATGGCACGGAGTTGATGCCGCGCTTGTACCCGGTGAACCTGAGCTTGAACCACCCGAACCGCACGCGGCGGTGCCGGCAACCAGTACACAGAGGAAATAACTCTTTATTATTAGCATTTTCAACCCTCTATTGGTTAACTGAGGTTGCCTGCCCTGCTTCAGGGAACTTGTGTTTCTACGGTGAATGCTGATCATTGAAAGTTCACCTAAGGCGCGGTTTGATAGCGGAACCGACGCTGATCGCTATCGACTGTTGAATCGCTCACCGCATCGGGATAAAAATCTACCGTGTTGCTGGTGCCAATTGCGCCATTATCACCACGAAGGTATAGCTCAATAGCTGTCGGGTTGCCAAGCTGACTTCGAGGAATGGACAATTCGAATTGATTGGCGCCGAGTGCGGCATCTACTTCCCCTAAATACGACCACATCCAGTCTGTACCGCTGCCTGTGTAGCGATAAATAGAAGCCCCTTCCAGCAGATAGTCACTTCCTGTGGAAAGCTCTGAAGAAAAGCCACGTACCGCTGAGTGTTCCGTTCTGTGGCTGCTCGGTTACCGCGTATACCGGTGTTGCATTGTTGCTGACAGACCCGCTTAAGGTGATATTCAGCACCGAGTCATTAACTACCTGCAGTGACTGACTCAGAGCCTGTGGAGCAGCAGCG
>CALLLY010000232.1 GCA_938008205.1 uncultured Granulosicoccaceae bacterium | reverse complement strand
ACGGCGCTGTTGAGTGCCATGTTTTGCGGTTTAAATGGCGCGGTGTTGATGCCCCGGTTGCTGAGCAGTCGGCAAATCCCTGCGACCAGCACGCTTTTGCCGGCGTCCGAGGTTGTGCCCTGAACCATTAAGGTTTCAGGGCTTTTGAAATCAGATCGCATGTTGGACGCGTCAGGTAATGGCTTGCAGGTTTTTCTCGACTGCGTCTAAAAAGCCGTACATATCGACAATCTGTTCCGATTCAGGATCGGTTGTTTTACCTTTAATATCACCGGTAATAATGCCCTGATCGACGGTATCGATAAGTGCTTTTTTGAGTGAGCTGGCATAGGTAACCAGGGGCTCGTTGCTTTCTCTGTTGCCGAGCTCGCCGAGTGCGTTGGCAATGGCATAGAGTAACGCGGATGAATTAAATAGTGCGACCTCGCCATTGCTTTCCTGATACTTGATAAACAGGTCGTGGGCGGTGCCGTGTGGTGCTTCGTACAGCATTGTACCGTCTTTGCTTTCAATTATAGAGCTTGCCGTTGCAAGGCTGCCCCCAAGTGCGGCGGAGATGTCTGAGAAAATATCACCATCGAGATTTTGCGCAGGGTATAGCGCGTTGCGCGGTGGATCGGTGATCATCTTTTTAAGCTGACTGGATGGCCGCATTATCATAAACGATGGAGGCGGGGTGTCTTGTTGTGCCAGCTCATGGCGTACTTCTGCAATGACGGTTGAAAATACTTCGTCGTATTCCATGTATTCGCGCTTTAAGCCGAAGTACACTTCTTTGTCGTTTTTAGACGCATCACGAAATACCTGGCTGACCCAGTCTTTGATCGCTGCTTTGTCGTTAGACATAAACAACAGCGGGTCACCTTTTTTAACTTCTCTGGCATGCATTTCTTCGCCATCGATAATCACTTTAATCATGCCGTCTTCCGGCATGGGTGCGTTATAGCTGCCATATTGATCGCCACCACCGGCACTCATGCGTGAAATTGAAACATGGTATTTGCGTGTCGGCATGCCAAATTCTTTTAAACAATTCACCAGTTTGTAGAGTTTGCGACCGGAGGTGTTATCGGGCACACCCCATATCGCCCTCTCTGGCGGGGTGGCAACAATTCGAGCGGCCTGGGCATCGATGAGCTCATAGTGATAATTGAGGCCTTGGTCCTTGATAACCTGCTGGTAGTCCTGTTCATAGATGTCTTCTATGGCCTCCCTCATGACGCCGTCGTAGCCTGGAATCACGGTATCTTTCAGGCCCAGGTATACATCACGCTTTTCTTCGATAGCTCGCTGGAAAAACCGGTGCGCCCAGGAGCGAACCTTATCCATATCGTTGGTGGCGAGTAACCACGGGTCTCCCTTGTACAGCGTGCGCCTGTGAAGTTCCTGTGGTTCACCACTGCTGCCCACAAACACCAGCCGCGCAACGCCGGAAGCTTTTGATAACTGATTGAAGCTGTCCTTAATACCGCCGGTGTCCATGGTGTCGACGACAACATCGCGGTTAACCCAGTCTGGTTTCACCACTTCAATATTGCGGAACTTGATGTCCTCACGGGTAATGTTGCCGCCAATGCCTTTGCGGATTGCGCCGTTAGGAGATTTTGTCGCCAGCCGGTCGAGTTCTTCTTCCTTGATCTTCGGATGTTTGGCGAGCAGCGCGTCTAGCTGATCGCGATTGACTGTCATGCCGGCGTTTTTGATTCCGATGCCGTGCTTCTTCAGTGCCTCAATGGCGTCGAGTACCGCACGACCGTTGGTGAGCAAGCGGTTTTCTGCTGTGAGATCCACCTCAACCAGCTCAATATCCAGCGGACCGGTGACAAATTTTTCGAGAATGATCTCAAAAGCGATCTGTGCCATTTCATCGCCGTGTAATACCACCAGCGGTTTGGAAACCTTGATTTTGCTCACTAAAACCTCTTCAAACGGGAATTTCTCGAATAGCCGCGAAGTATAGCAATCAAACCCCGCGCTGAATCGTTGCCATCAGTGAGGCCGGGAGTAAACGGCGTTCACGCGGCGAAGTGTGAGACGAGCGTTGTTTAAGGGCTGTGCATTGAATTTTCTGTCGCCACCGCACTCAAAGCCAGCAGATAAACGAAAGGAACAAGCCATTGCGAGCCCAAAACAATAATGCCCGATCAGTTTCTGTGGATCTGAATCGAAGATCCGTGTTGATGGCCGGTGCCGGGATGATCGCGGCGATGAGCGCTCCGGCGATTCATGCCCAATCGGGGCCTGACTATGGGATCGAGGGGTACGTTGCCCCTGAAATCGAACTCGACTACTGGATTGACAAAAACGGCGACAAGACAGAATTTTCTGTGGTCGATAATCGCGGCAAGTGGGTGTTTCTGAAATGCTTTCAGAACTGGTGCCCGGGTTGCCATTCGAGTGGTTTTCCGGCGTTGCAAAAATTCTCGCAGGCGTTTCATGATCATCCGCAAGTGGCAATTGCAGGAATTCAAACCGTTTTTGAAGGCTTTGGCACTAACACCCAGGCCGATGTACGCAAGCTGCAGAAACGCTACGATTTACCGATTACCATGGGGCACGATCCGGGGGATCGCAATGATCCTAATGGTGATCACCGATCACAGACAATGAAGCTTTACCGAACTGGTGGCACTCCATGGTTGATTGTGATCGATCCGGAAGGCACGGTGGTTTATAACCATTTTCGAGTGAATGTCGAGAAGCTGATCGAGCACATCAAAACCGATCTCGCGTAAGCGAGCAACTCCGGCAGTTCCGGCATATCCTTGGTAAGATCAGGGGATAGTCTTAGCTGGATCTGTCTTTGAACATTGTTATTGTCGGTTGTGGAGATGTTGGCACACGCTGCGCCAGAATACTGATTGATGCAGGGCACCAGGTGCTCGCTGTTAAACGTAACCCGCTAACACTGCCGCAGTGGCTGACACCGATAGCAGCAGATGTATTGCAGCCTGAGTCACTGGATTTTTTGCGAGCTGATCAACCCGATCCGGTCAGTATTGATGTGGTTATCTATGTGTTGGCAGCATCGGGTTTTACTGAGCAATCCTATCGCGATGCTTACGTCACCGGCCTCCAAAATACCCTGAACGCTTTGGGCACAAGGCCGTTAAAGCGCTTTTTGTTTGTGTCTTCGACCGGGGTGTACCATCAGAACAACAGCGAGTGGGTTGATGAAAACTCGCCAACGCATCCGACCCGCTTCAATGGTCAGTTGGTGCTGGAGGGTGAGCGTGCGGTGCGTGAATTACCGCACGGCACCTGCGTGCGATTCAGTGGTATCTACGGGCCTGATCGCCTGCGTTTAATCAATCGGGTTGCGGCGGGCCAGTCTGCCTCGGAAGGTCCGCCCGCCTACACCAATAGAATTCACATCGAAGACTGTGCGGCATCCCTTGCGCACCTGACAACACTAGCGCTCGACGATAAGCCACTGGAATCAGTTTACCTTGCATCTGATAGTCTGCCTGCAACCAGTGCCCAGGTGGAGAGTTTTATTGCGCAAACCCTCGGGTTATCACTTGAGCAGGGTGAGCCAGTACCACGCGCAAAGCGCATTGCCGGCAGCAAACGCTGCAGCAATCAACGGCTGCTAGATAGCGGTTATCAGTTTAAGTACCCGGACTATCGTGCCGGGTATAAACAAGTGATAGATACCATGCGGGCGGCAGGTTAATGTTTGCGATTGTCAAAAAATGCGTTATCCCCGTGGCAGGTCTGGGAACACGGCTTTTACCTTTAACTCGAAGCATTCCAAAGGAGCTATTGCCATTAGGGCGGCTGCCTGTGTTGCAGCACGTTGTTGATGAATTGCAACAGATTGGCGTTGACCGTCAGGTACTGGTTACCTGTGAACGCACGCGCGCTATTAGTGAGTATTTTGCGGATGCCGACTCACTGAATGTTGGTCAGGTGCAGTTTGTTGAGCAGTCCGAACAAAAGGGTCTAGGGCATGCTGTATTGTGTGCATGTGAAGCGATTGGCAATGAAAGTTTCTTTATTGCGTTGGGAGATGCGGTGATTAAACAAAACACCGTGAATGAAACCTTGTGCGAACGGATGCGGCGATTGTGTGATGCGAACGAGGCAGATGCTGCGATAGCCTTTCACCGGGTGCCGGCAGATAAAGTGAACCGTTATGGCGTAGCCGAAGTGGCTGCAGGTTTTACTGAAGGGGATGAGTTTTTTACATTGAAATCGGTAGTTGAAAAGCCTGCAGTGGAATCAGCACCAAGTCGCTATGCTATTGCCGCCAGATATCTTTGCAAGCCGGACCTATTTCACTATCTGTCTCAAACACAGCCGGGGCAGGGTGGAGAAATACAGCTGACAGACGCATTGCAACTGTGGATGAAAGACGGTGCAACTGTTCTTGGTGTGCCGTTGGCGGCGGATGAGAAACGGTTTGATATCGGTAATTTCGAATCCTATTACACAGCCGCTATGGAATATGCGTTATCTGATCATGAATTCGGCAGTGCATTGACCAGTCAGCTAATTGCGCGGTCAGGAAGCACGTAGCCATGGTGATCTCTCATAAAGCTTATGCGCGCGCCGGTTTAATCGGCAACCCTTCAGATGGTTACCATGGCAAAACCATCGCATTTACCGTGAAGAACTTTTATGCCGAAGTTCAACTAAGGCAGTCAGAAACTTTGGAGTTTATCGCCGGGCCTTCCGATAGTAATCGCTTTGAGAGTATCACTACTTTGCATAGCGATATTGTGGAGCACGGTTACTATGGTGGCATACGGCTCATAAAAGCAGCCGTTAAAGTTTTTGTTGATTATTGTCAAAAGCAAGACAAACAAATCCACAACAAAAATTTCTCAATCGGGTATCAAACCAATATTCCGCAACAAGTAGGTATGGCTGGTTCCAGTGCCATTATCATTGCCACCTTGCGTTGCTTAATGGAGTTCTACAAAATTCAGATTGACCAACGTTTGCTGCCTTCAATTGCGTTGTCCGCAGAGACCAAAGAGCTTGGCATTGGTGGCGGCCTTCAAGACAGAGTAGCGCAGGTTTACGAAGGCCTGGTCGCGATGGATTTCAGCCAGCCCGAAAATGTCGCAGGTTATCAGTGTGGTCGCTATCAGCCGCTGGAAACAACATTGCTTCCACCGGTATATCTGGCGTATCGACCTGCCTCCAGCGAACCGACAGAAGTGTTCCACAACGATTTGCGGGCGCGCTTTGATGCTGGAGACCAACAGGTTATCGATGCGATGAAGTATTTCGCCGAGCTCACCGATCAGGCACTGGAGGCCCTGGAAAACAACAATGCGGCGCAGTTGTCTGCGCTGCTGGATGCAAATTTTGACTGCCGTTACTCGTTCTGTGAGCT
This sequence comes from uncultured Granulosicoccaceae bacterium, assembly GCA_938008205.1. GTDB lineage: Bacteria > Pseudomonadota > Gammaproteobacteria > Granulosicoccales > Granulosicoccaceae. The sequence continues at coordinate 943 of CALLLY010000232.1, read as the reverse complement.
TAATCCGCAGCATGTTGAAATGGTGCAAACAGCACGTAGCTGCGGCGTTTCGGCTAAATATGCGGGCTCCGGCGGGGCTATCGTCGGCACCTATGAGAGCGAGTCGCAGTTTGTAGAATTGCAATCTACAATGAACCAAATCAGCTGCCGGGTGATCAAACCGGTACTGTAACCACGGATTGCCTGGCCGTGGATTATTCACTGGTATGAGAGAAACGCTATGAAAATTATTCCTGTTGCCTTTGTTCTTTGTGTCGCGTTGAGTGCGTGCTCCGGTTCTGACAGTGTCATGGTGATAGACACGGACCCGACAGAAAACAGCGGAGATAACAACAATCCCGACGTAAATCAGGGTAATGAAAATACTGAAACCCCGGATATGGGCGATAACGGTGCCACTCCCCAAAACAGCGCGACCTACCGCCTGACATTCAACGCCACCTGGAGTCTGGAAACACACCCTCTGCGATGGCCGGACAATCCACATTTCTCGGGTCTGGTGGGAGCAGTACACAATGAACAGGTAGAGTTCTGGACCAGTGGTCAACCGGCAACTGACGGAGTAGAGCAAATGGCTGAAAGCGGCGGCAAAGATATGTTGCTTGGTGAAGTAGATGCCGCTATTGCCAATGGTTATGCAAATCTGGCTGTGTCGGGTGGTGGCATAACAAACTCTCCGGACACGGTGAGTGTTGAATTTGAAGTAACGCGAGACTACCCGCAGCTTACGCTGGTCAGTATGGTTGCACCCAGCCCGGACTGGTTTGTCGGTGTGCATAACCTGCCACTTGTACAGGATGGTGAGTTTGTATCCAGCCTGACAGTTGACCTTGCGGTTTACGACGCCGGCACCGATAGTGGAACACGTTACACCTCACCTGATATAGACACCGTAGTGCGTGATCCGATTTCACTGTTAACCAGCTTTCCGGATGACTCTCCT
>CALLLY010000231.1 GCA_938008205.1 uncultured Granulosicoccaceae bacterium | reverse complement strand
GCCTTCTTCACGGAGTGCGCGAGCGGCGGGGTTGATGATATTGCGCTCTTCCATACCGAGCGCGCCGCCTTCGCCCGCATGGGGGTTGAGACCTGTGAAATCGTACCCAGTCGTGCGATGGCAGAACCGGTGGGATGAATGCGTATTTCGCAGCTATCGAACATACCCATACCCAGGATATCGCAATTTTTCACAGGCCCGGCACCAACAATCTCAGTGAAGTGACATAATCCAATACCCATTAGCTTGCGGGTGTTACCGGCTTTAAAGTCTTCTACTCTTTGTGCCTGTTGTTGTCGCAGACCTTTGTAGTCAACTGCTTCCAGTGCTTTATTCCATGCGGTGTGATAGTCACCCGAATCGTACTCCCAGCCCAGTGCTGACTGATAGGGGAATTGTTCTTTACGAATAAAGTTTATAGAGCGCAGTTCGGCGGCATCCATATCAAGCTTGATGGCCAGTACTTCAATCATGCGTTCTATAAAGTAGGCGGCTTCGGTTACCCGGAAAGAACATCGGTAGGCGACACCACCCGGTGCTTTGTTGGTATAGATTCCGTCAACTGCCAAATAGGCTGTGGGTATATCATAAGAGCCGGTACAGATGTTCATGAACCCGGCCGGGTACTTGGTTGGATCTGCGCAGGCATCAAAAGCGCCGTGATCGGCAGTGGTATGACACCACAGCCCGAGTATCTTGCCTTCTTTGGTGGCAGCGATTTTGCCGTTCATCCAGTAGTCGCGAGCAAAGGCAGTTGCACTGAGGTTTTCCATGCGATCTTCAATCCACTTGACCGGCTGCCCTGTAACAATAGAAGCGACAATCGAACACACGTAACCCGGGTAGACGCCAACCTTGTTACCGAAGCCACCGCCAATGTCCGGCGACACCACGCGAATGTTATGTTCGGCAATTCCTGATAAAAGTGATGCCACTGTACGTACCACGTGCGGGGCCTGAAAGGTGCCCCACAGAGTTAGTTTACCGTTGACCTTATCCATGGATGCAACTGCACCGCAGGTTTCCATTGGACACGGATGCGTGCGGTGGTAGTACACCATTTCTTCCGCCACCACAGGTGCTTCGGCTAAAACACCTTCAGCGGCCGCTTTGTCACCTTGTTCCCAGGTAAAGATATGGTTCGGGTGTCTGCGCGGACCGTGCGCGCCTTCGGTGGCGTCGGCAATGTCTTCACGCAGTATCGGTGCGTCTGGCAGTTCTGCTTTGAATGGATCTACCAGTACCGGGAGTTCTTCATATTCAACGGCCACCAGGTCAACGGCATCAGCTGCGATGTATCGGTCTTCGGCAACAACAAAGGCGACTTCCTGTCCCTGAAATAATACTTTGCCATCGGCCAGAACCATCTGTTTATCACCGGCAAGTGTCGGCATCCAGTGCAGGCTCAGTGGCTCAAGGTCTTCGGCAGTTAACACGGCGATTACACCGGGCAGGGCAAGTGCAGCTGACTTGTCTATCGATTTTACCCGGGCGTGCGCATGCTGCGAGCGAACAAAGTCGCCGAATAGCATGTCCGGCATTTTGATATCGTCGACGTAGTTACCTTTACCCTGCGTAAAGCGTGCGTCCTCCACACGCTTGCGGGATGTACCCAGACCTTTCAGTGCGGCCTGGCGTTCCTGCATTGTTTCTTCTGCAGCGCTCATGCGACGGCCTCCGGTTGGTTAAGTTCATCTGCTGCTGCAAGAACAGCTTTAACAATATTCTGGTAGCCGGTGCAGCGACATAGATTGCCTGCAATGCCGAAGCGAACATCTTCTTCGGTGGGGTTAGGGTTTTCTTCCAGCAGACGATGCGCACGTGTAATCATGCCGGGTGTGCAGTAACCGCACTGCAAACCGTGGTGCTCTTTAAATTTTTCCTGTAGCACGTGCAGTTTGTCCGGGTTGCCCAGTCCTTCAATAGTAGTAATCTCTGTACCCTGCGCCTGTATCGCGAACATTGTGCATGACTTGACTGACCTGCCGTCTATCTCAACAGTGCACGCACCGCAGTGAGAAGTCTCACAGCCAATGTGCGGACCGGTAATTTGAAGTTGTTCGCGCAGCACATGAATGAGCAACTCACGTGGTTCTGCCTGTGTTTCAACGGACTTGCCGTTGACGTTCAGTGTAATAGAAGTTTTTGACATGTTAGGTTCCTGCAAAGACGGCGCTTAAGCGCGTGACCAGGCGAGTTCTAAAGAACGTTTCAGAATGACCGTTGCCGCGTGTTTTTTAAACTCGGCAGGTCCGCGATTGTCGTCTACTGGTTCGATCTGACTGATTGCCGATTGTACGGCGGCATCGATGCTGGCTTGCGTAACTCCCGACTGGGTCAGCTGGTTTGATGCCTCTTCGCAATAGAGCGGGGTGTCCGCGAGATTAGTCAGTGCGATGGCTGCATGGCTGCAACTGCCGTCGGTAGCCTTACCCAGCAACACGGCCGCCGCTGCAGTTGCGTAGTCGCCGATTTTCCGTTTCTGTTTTTCGTAGGCGTATCCACCGCTGAAGCCCGGAAAGCTGACGTGGGTGAGAATTTCCAGATCATCCCGCGCGGTAAAGTATGCCGCCTCGTAGAAGTCGCGGGCACTGACCTGTCTTTCGCCGTCGGGACCATGAAGTGAAAATGACGCGTCAAGGCACTGCATCAGAGCTGGCATGTCATTGCCCGGATCTCCATTGGCGACATTGCCTCCAATGGTGCCGACATATCGCACCTGCGGGTCGGCGATCTGCAGAGCGGTTTCCCGAACAATGGGGGCTGCCTGCTGCAAACCGGCATGATCGATGAGATCGGACTGCGTCACCATCGCGCCGATGCGCACGGTACCGTCGGATATTTCAATGCTCTTGAGAGTATCGATCGCGCGCAGATCAATCAGGTGTTCGGGCATCGCCAACCTTAGTTTCATCATTGGAATGAGGCTGTGCCCGCCGGCAATGACACGCGCATCGTCGCCCAGATCTGAAAGCAGCCCGACGGCTGTCTGGAGTGAGTCTGGCTGGTGGTATTCGAAGCGTCCCGGAATCATGGTTTCCCCCGCTGTTGAGACTGCTCGCAACATTACGGGAGAACGGCGATGATCGGAAGTGCCATTGCACCAATGGCAACACTAAACTCACGAGATACGAGGTTTGCACAAACGACGTTCGTGAACGGGATCCGTTAACTGATTGTATTTAATAGATATACCGGTCGTCTATTGAGAATCGGTACAGATACGAATGAAACCGCGCTGGCTGATCCAGACAGGCAGTTGTGCTAATTTTCTACCACTGGATTTCGTGAATCCAATACTTCAGACAGACCAATGACGCGGTTACGGCTGACGGGAACACTGGTCAGGGTCGGGTAGTTGTTGAACAAACACACGC
>CALLLY010000230.1 GCA_938008205.1 uncultured Granulosicoccaceae bacterium | reverse complement strand
CCCCAGAACAAGAGCAGCTGTGCCAGAGGTGTGGCTGGCAGTCCCATTGCGTGAAATCGGTTTTGCACTGTGCTCAGCATAGTGTCATAGGTTGCTTCAATAATAATGGCATTGGGACGTGCCTGGTGAACAGCCACTGATCTCATTATTGCAGCACCTCCCATAGATTGTCCGTAGAGTATGATGCTTGAAGATGGCCAGTTGTCCTTGACATAGGTAACTGTATTCAATACATCTTTGGATTCAAAGAAACCAATCGTGGTGTTATTGCCGGTTGATCCGCCGGATCCGTGAAAATCTACCAGTAAAGACGAAAAGCCTAAGTCATTTAGCTGTTTGGCAATCGGCAATAAGGAGTCTTTACTTGAAGCATATCCATGGAAAAGTACAAAGATGTGATCATTGTTAATGGCAGGTATAAACCATGATTCGATTTGGCTGCCGTTGTAACCCGGGTAAGTATGAGTTTGGTAGTGCAGACTGATATCGAGCGGGTTTTTTGTGTTGTAAGGGCGCGGAATATTTACTCCGGCTATAAGAACCTTTAACTTTGCAAGGAAGCTGAGATCTTCCGGGCTACTGGTTCGCGTATTCGTATCGGTAAAATGAATCATCGCGTTCGCGTGTGAAAACGCGAGAATATTTACTGCACAAAAACACCCGAAAGAAATGAAGACTAGTGCTGTTATCCAGCGCTTGATTGGAAAGGCCATCGTTTTTGGTTGTGAATGCTTGCCGTGCAGACTTTCATCTAGCGCTCAGCAAACGCCAGCTTTGCTCCGAGTGCCACAAACGATCCGGCAAAAACTTTCTGCATATTCCGGATAATGCGTGGTAAGTGAGCCACAAGGTGTCGAACGCGATTTGCGAGAATTCCATAACCGACAAATACAATAAATGTCATTAGCATAAACACTGAGCTCAGTGATAACAGAGTTGGTAGCGCGGTGGTTGTTGATTCAGGCACAAACTGCGGCAGGAAAGCGAGGAAGAATATCGATAGCTTGGGGTTGAGTATGTTGATCAGAAAACCCCGCAGTGCAATCTTTGTGTAAGCGGTATCGTTGTCTCGTGTTTCGAAACTAAGTGTGCCGGACTCTTTCCACATAGCCCATGCAAGGTAGGCCAGGTAGGCAACTCCGATAAGCTTGAATACCTGAAAAGCTACAGCACTGGTGTGTAAAATTGCCGCAACGCCAAAAATGCAGGCGCATAAGTGGGGGACAATTCCGAGCGTGCAACCGGCTGCCGCAGAAATACTGGCTTTACCTCCCTGTGCGAGCCCGGTTGCCACTGTGTATATCACACCGGTACCCGGGAGCAGAACGACGATTAACGAGGTCAGAAAAAACTCAACAGTCATTTGTTTTCCAGTGCGGGTTGCGAGAGCAGGAATTAGAATTGGAGAATACGGTAGTGAAGCAGGGGTCGCAACAGGCTCTACTCTGCAAGGTATTGTCGATACCAGTTCGGCGTGTAGCCGATACCGTCATTGTTGCAAAGATAAATTATCGAGGTTTTGTGTGATGGTATTTTGATAATGTCCGTTAAGAACCCTTCAAATGCACCTCCGTGATAAATATATTCGACCGTGGATTCCCGGGCCGAGATTTCCAGGCCATTTGCATAGCTCAGAAGCTCTCCCGTGGACAGTTTTGATCTCTTTGTAAGCCCCCTGACCACGTTTGCGGGCAGTAGTGAATTGTTGTGGTAGTTGGCTTCCCACTTTGCCAGATCATGGATGCTGGAGAGCACGCCGCCATCCCCGACGGTACAGGAGTTTTTCAAATACGTGCGGTACGTTTTTCTCTCACTTGAATAGGAACAGACTCTGTTTTTAATGACTCTGCCGCGGTCATTGTCATAAAGTGTGCTCGTCATTCCTAACGGTTTGAAAATATGTTTCTTTGCATAGTTTGCCAGCTGTGAACCCGACACTTTTTTCACGACCTCGGCCAGGACTATATAATTTGAATTGCTGTATACATGGCGCGTGTTCGGTCTGAACGCGAGGTTACAATTATCGATAACCTTTAGAATATGGCGGTTGTCAAAGTAATCATTTTCATGACCGCCTGACAAATTTATTGAGCTGTTGATATATTGAAAGTAATCCGGGATGCCGCTGGTATGATTCAACAAATTTTGAATTGATATTTTGGCCGGAAAATGCGCTGTTTCTATAACTATGTCCCGTACGTCCTGATTCAGGCTTAACTTCTTATCGCGCACCAGGTGCAGGATACAGGCTGCAGTGAACTGTTTGGATTCTGAAGCCAGATAAAATAAGGAGTCACCGGTCAGGGGTGATTGATGTTCAATACTTGCCAGGCCGTGATTGATCGAATGCACTATTTCGCCGTTTTGAATAATTGCAGAGCAAAATCCTGGTTCCTTATGCGGGCTGATAGTGTCACGTATGTTCTCGAAATACCGAGTAAGCTTGTCTACATTCACTGCAGTTTTTCCATTTGCGTACAGGTCAGAATCTTATAGGAATTCATCCTGGTTAGTTGGATTGTCGGGAGTTTCGGTTGGCGGTAGAGGTAATAACAGAGAACGCTGGTTAGCCGCTGTCGATTGATACTATTTTAGTCAGGTAGCTGTTCGGTTGGCTGTTGGTCGCCTTACGGTTGCTCAGTTCGGGTTGCTATTGTGTGCACCGCTGTAGCGGGCCGTTTTGTATCTGCTGATTCCAGGTGATTGTGAGTTGATTGGCTAAAAGCTCAAAGCTGAGTCTGTAGTCGCGTACTTCGTCTTCACCGCAAAGTGCACTGGCAATCGCAAAGGTTCCTTTTTCTGTTGATGTCGTGCTGATCCAGTTAAGCCGGCACCAGACATCGCCATTTCCCAGCCAGTCGGGCTTTATCTCAAAGGGCGCTGCGTGTTTCGTCCCGGTAGGGCTAATGAGAGTTCTGTCGCATTGGGCGGTGGTGCCCCAGTTGCCGTACAGCAGTTGCTGGCCTGCAATGGTGTTCATTGGGCCCAGGCACAGAAATGTGACTGATATAAGAAAAGGAATCTTCATCTGCTGATACTGC
>CALLLY010000229.1 GCA_938008205.1 uncultured Granulosicoccaceae bacterium | reverse complement strand
ATCTGTCTGCTTGGCGCTGTTGTTGCCGCGCTTGTCGGACTGTATATAGCCGTTATAAGAGCTGCCGAGCTGATTGGCAGTAAACAAATTCTGCCGTCAACTCAGAGCCATTGATTTGAGTGATTTTGCAATAGGACTGCTGTCTTTTCCTGCGGTTCTTGTACTGATTTTCCTGCGAGTGCCCATCGGCCTCACCATGTTCCTGGTTGGTCTCGCGGGGCTGGCAATTGTTACCGGTGACACCAGCATTCCCTTTGCCAAACTAAAGTCCGAAACGTTTGGCACGTTTTCGAGTTATAGCTTGTCCATCGTACCGATGTTTTTACTGATGGGTCAGTTCGCCACCATGGGTGGAATGTCGCAGGCTCTGTTTAAAGCAGCAGCAAGCTGGCTTGGCCATCGCAAAGGTGGCGTCGCGATGGCGGCAGTAGGTGCCTGCGCAGGTTTCGGGTCTATCTGTGGGTCTTCACTGGCAACTGCAGCGACAATGGGGCGTGTCGCACTCCCTGAACTTCGCAAGTACGGATATGCCGGCGGTTTTTCTACTGCCACACTCGCCGCAGGTGGCACGCTGGGTATTCTGATTCCTCCGTCAGTGGTGCTGGTGATCTATGCCATCCTAACTGAACAAAACATTGCCAAACTTTTCTTAGCGGCATTCATCCCCGGCATACTGGCCGCGATCGGCTACATGCTGGCGATTTCTATCTATGTGCGAATCTACCCTGAGCGCACAGGTGTAAAGGAGCGCGTGAGCTATCGCGAACGCTGGCGGGCATTAATCGCCGTGTGGCCGGTACTGCTTGTATTTGCACTGGTGGTGGGCGGCATATACCTGGGGTGGTTTACCCCGACTGAAGGTGCGGCAGTTGGTGCTTTTGGTACGGGCGTTATTGCCTTTGCCAACGGCGGGCTAAATCGTCACACCCTGAGTGAAAGCATATTGTCTACCGCGCGTTCGACAGCGATGATCTTTTTTATCGTGTTGGGTGCCGGTTTCTATAACGGGTTTCTGGCATTGACTCAGGTGCCGCAGGAGCTCGCCCTGTGGGTGGGTGGTCAGGGCTTTAATCCGTTAGTGGTGCTGATCATTATATTGTCTTTCTATCTGATACTTGGCTGCCTGATGGATAGTCTGTCCATGATTCTGCTGACCATTCCTATTTTCTGGCCGATTGTGCTGGAGCTGGATTTCGGCATGGTGACCATGGCTGAACTGCACGCAAGAAAAGCCACTGCTGCATTGCAAAGCGGCATCGATCTGGCACCTGAGATGTTGCAGAGTATTAAAACCAGCCTCGCCGAAGGCATAGAACTGACCCGTGAACAGATTCGCGCAATGAAACTGCGCGGTGTCTCTAAAGGTGCGCTCTCAAGAATTAACATCGAACAGGTTGGTATCTGGTTTGGCATACTGGTGCTGATTGTTGTTGAGGTCGGTTTGATCACACCACCTGTTGGCATGAACCTGTTCATCATCAACTCAATGGATAAAAAAACACCTATCACCGATACCTATCGTGCAGTGATGTTTTTCGTTGTCACCGATCTGCTGCGCGTTGTATTGCTGGTTGCCTTCCCGGTGATTACCCTGTTTCTGGTGACGTGGTGATGAGGGCATAACCTGCCCGCACTTTATACTCGATTTTAAAGTTGCTGCCACGGAAGACCGGCGTGGCGCCAGCCGTTTTTGGCACTGCGGTGATGAGCATCATCAAGCTCACCTTCAAAACCGTGCAACACGTTGTACACATTATTAAATCCTACCGCTTCCAGCGCTTCACCTGCATCTACTGATCGATTACCGCTACGGCATATCAACACCACCGGGCGATTTACGGTATGTCCGGCAAGTCGTTTTACCTCACCAACAAAATGAGGGTTGAGCTCCCAGTCCGGCCCATCCTGCCAGGCAACGTGCACTGATCCTACCGGGTTGCCGACAAAAAAATGCTCGGCATCGCTTCGACAATCAATAAACAGCGCATCAGGGTGTTCTTCCAGAAATGCTTGAGCTTGCTTTGGTTTTAGATTTTTCATACGGAAAGTATAGACTTGTCGTGCGGCGATAACAGTACCATTCTACCGTACAAACTACTGTCAGACTTTCAGAACCCGCCAATTTTTACCGGTGATCTTGCGACGAGAGCGGCCAGGTCTATTGTGCATACATATCTGCGCGACGATTTTTCCTTCTGCCTTCAGGTGTGTCGTTTGTATCTACCGGGCGCGTTTCACCGTAGGGCCTTGGTCTGAGCCTGATCAGGCTGACCCCCGTATCCCTGAGGTAATTGATTACCGACCATGCACGGCGCTGTGATAAGACGAAATTGTATTTCTCTGAACCACGATTATCAGTATGTGCTGATATTTCAATTGGAAAGTCAGGACAACTGAGGAGGGTTTGCGCTACCGAATCGAGAATATCACCGGCGATTGCCGTGAGCTTCGCTGAATCTGAATTAAAGTGTACGGTGCTTGCCAGGTCTTGAGCTTGTACGCAAGGATTGGGTCTGACAATCACCGGCGGTGTTAAGCGAGGCGCTGGTTTTTTGGCCGCAGCGATTTTAGGCTTGACCGGTTTTTGAACAATTACTGGCGGCTGAGGCTTTTTACCGAAGCGATATATCAATCCGAACTGACCATATTGCACGTCTTTATCAAAGGAAATAACCTCCATTCTCGCGCCAAACCCACTGCGATGCGAGTATTCCACGCCAGCCCCTACCAACAGATGATTTGCATTCAACTTCTTAAACGGCACCTCTCCAACCGGCGAGTTATGCAGGAATCCATAACCCCCTCGTGCATAGGCTGTCAGACCCCTTCGTTTATAGTTGTGGCGATTACCACCGGCGTAAACCAGTGCACTGATACCGCCAACATGATAATTAATTCGACCTGTTGGAGATAAGCCGGCACTACCAAGATCGGCCGTGTGAAATTCAAGCGATAGTTGTTTCAGCAGATCCACACCAACATTGATCTGGCCGCCGTTGTTGACTGGATCATTGGTATCCCAGCCCTCCACTCTGCTGGTGATGGGTTCCAGCCGGCTAAACCCCAGGCCAATTCCCGAATAAAAGGTTCTTTTGAAATTGTCGTCCAGATTTAACTGCGCAGCGTTTACGTTGCCGGCATCAATAAAGAGCATCGGTAAAACCAGAACAATGCCTTTGTGACGACATCGCATCACCCACAGCACAGAGACTAAAAACAACACAGGTAACAGCGGATCGATGCCCCGTGCACTACTAGTCAGGCTACAGCCACTGCCCTGTGCACCTGTGATAATGAAATCCTCATCCGGCGCCGGCAACAGTGCGCCGATACCGCCTGTGAGCTGTTGGAAGTCGGGAATACCATCGCCGTTTTCATCAGGCAGAGAAGAAGATAGCGCCAGCGCATCGGCAATGCCATCGCCATTAGCATCTGTACCACCGGACTCCTGAATATCCGATAGTCCGTCATTGTCGGAATCAAGGTCCTGAAAGTCCGGTGTGTTGTCGTTATCCGTATCAACCGTGGCTAATGGAATTGTCTGAATACCATCATCAATACCGTTGGCATCGCCATCGAAAAAACCATCAACTTTACCGTCGTTGTCGGTATCCATGCCACCCGCCTCGATAACGTCTGTAATACCATCGGCATCTGCGTCGATTTCAACCGCGTCGAAAAGCCCATCGTTATCGGTGTCTGCCGGAGCCAGTGGTGCACCGAGCGAGGCGTCATCGTAACCATCGCCGTCGGTATCGTTGAATTCATCGAGCCTGCCATCACCGTTGGCATCGGCGAGTACGCCGAATGATTCGGTGGCATCTGTCAGTCCGTCATTATCACTGTCGCC
>CALLLY010000228.1 GCA_938008205.1 uncultured Granulosicoccaceae bacterium | reverse complement strand
AATCAGCTCAAGTCACAGACAAAACAACCAGCCTATGCAGCGCAGCTGCCAAACCTGCTACAAAATGTAGATAGCAAACTAAAAAAACAAAGCCTGGCCGATGCTGAACTCAAGAGTGGTATCCACAAACAGTTCGGTTCACTGAACAGCGCTATTGCAGCAAACAAGTGGGGCCCTGCCAAATCAATCCACGAGCGGCTGGCAAAAAAGATCGCCCGGCTACCGGAAAAAGATCAGATACCTCTGGCCGACAAGCTGAAACGTTTTGAAGAACGCCTGACAGAACTCGGTGACTGGAAACAGTTTGCCACCGACCCCAAACTGATCGAACTGTGCGAGCAAATGGAAAAGCTGCCGGCCGCAAAACTTTCACCGAAAGATCAGGCCGATCGCATAAAAGAATTACAGGGCCAGTGGAAGGCAATGGGCGCCAGCCCGGCGCAAGAGAAGCACTGGCCAAGATTTAAGCAAGCCTCTGACATCGCCTTTGAACCCTGCGCAAAATTTTTCTCTGAAAAGCGTGCCGAAAAAGAAGCCAGGATTGCAGCCCGTGCTGATATTCTGAAAATGCTGCGAGACTACGCAGACAAATCCGACTGGGAAAATCCCGATTGGAAACTGGTCGAAAAAACCATACGCACCGCAAAATCGGAGTGGAGCAAACTACGGGTCTTTGATCGCAAAGCGACTGCCGAACAGGAGCAACAGTTCACCCAGGTGCTTGCAACGCTTAACGAAAAGCTGGAACCAGCTTATGAATCCGGTACCCGCGAGAAGCAGGATTTAATCGACAAGGTTAAAACGCTCGGTGAAGGCGAGATCAACCAGCACTGCATCAATCAGGTTAAACGGTTGCAGTCTATGTGGCGTCGTACGGGTGTGGTAAAACGTTCTGACGATCAGCGACTTTGGAAAGAATTTAACGAAGCCTGCAGCGAAATCTATAATACGCACAGAGGTAAACAACGCGAGCAATACAAAGCCAGCGTTGAGCATGTCACCCGAGCCAAAGAAATCATCAAAGAGCTCCGCCAGGCCGGCAACAACGGCAGCTTTGATGAAAAAGCATTGCAGCAATTACAGGAAGAATTTCAAGGCCTGCCCGAGTTTCCCGAAAAAGAGCAGAAGTTCCTGTTCCGTGACTTTAACCGTGCGGTTGACGGACTGGACAAACAACGCCAGCGTCACTCAGAGTCTGCGCAGGCGCAGGAAATAAAGCGGCTACATCACAACGCTGCTATCTGTGATCAGCTCGAAGCGCTCGCCGGTCAATCGCCCGACGCCATTAGCGCCGAGTTGCAGCGCCTGACCGACGATTGGGATGACGGTGAAAAGTCTGACAACGTCGAGTGGAAAAAAGCCATGAATCTGCGCAAAGATTCCATTCTGGCTCACCTGCATGCCGGCAGTGTCCCCGACTTTGAAGCAAACACACTGGCACGTCAGCTACTGTGTATTGATCTGGAGATTCTGCTTGAACGCGAAACACCGGAACAGGACAAGGCCCTGCGAATGAAACACCAGCTGGATCAGCTGCAGCAGGGCATGACCTCCCGATCCGTTTCTTCCATCAAGGAACAGGCTCAGGCGCTAGAAGTAAAATGGTTAACTGCATTTCCGGCAACCCCCGAAATGCGGGAAAAACTCAATTTAAGGTTTGTGACTGCGCTTGGCAACAATGCTGCTTAGCTAACGGTATGAACATCATTCTGTTGCGACACGGAAGAGTTGCCGCGGAGAAACCCGCAGCAGCCATCAACCAGTCCGCTTTCCGCGACTGGGTAACTAATTACGACCAGGCACCGCTCGACACCACCAGCGTTCCATCAGAACAACTGCGTGAGCTGGCAAAGCGCACCCAGTTTATTGTCTGCAGCGATCTTTCGCGGTCTATAGAATCTGCCAAAGTGCTTCAACGTGAACCCAACCTTATCAGCCCGGCTTATCGTGAGTGTGAAATGCCGGTAACTGACGGGTCCCGCCTAAAGCTGCCTGTCAACGTCTGGATGAGCGCCATGCGGGGCCTGCAATTCACCGGCATTCATCCCAACGCTGAATCGATCAGTACATTTCGGCTGCGGTCCAGACAATCAGCAACACAGTTAAATGCATTGGCTGGATTACATCGCAGCGTCATGCTGATAGGTCACGGCTTGTTGAACCGATCCCTTCATAAGCAATTACTTAAGCTCGGCTGGAAAGTTGAAAACCGCAATGCTTCAGCTGACAACTGGAGCTACAGAAGCTATCAATTTTCAACCGGTGTAAAGTAGCGATTGTTTTCGATCAGAATAATCACTCAAGCACTGAATTAATAATTGTCAGGTGGCAATAGCGCTACAATGCCGCACCCTTTCGATAAGCCGACTCGATAACAGTTATGACCATAGACTCAGTAATTTTCGATTTAGATGGACTGTTGATTGATACTGAGCGATTTTCCAAAGCGGCTTTTCATCAGGCAGAGAAAGATCACGGACTGCAGGGTCACGAAAATCTTTTTCTGTCACTGGTGGGCACCAACGAAACTGAACACACACAACGCCTTGCCATTGAGCTGAAAGACTACACAGACCCGGTTGCATTCCGTAAAACCTGGGTAGAGGCTTATATTCAAATGATCAATGAAGCCCCTGTACCACTGCTACCAGGTGTTAACGAAACCCTGGAGTGGCTAAAACAGCAAAAGATAAAGACCGCAGTAGCAACATCTTCCACATCACCCGCTGCTGAAAAAAAGCTTACCGAGTCCGGCATTCACTCATATTTTGATACGGTTACGTGCGGTGACCATGTGTCTCGCAGTAAACCGTATCCCGACATTTACTTAAAAGCCGGAGAAACAATCAACGCCGACATGTCTCGTTCAATCGGCCTTGAAGACTCGGCCAACGGCGTCAAGTCTGCACATGCTGCCGGGCTCAATGTAATACAAGTACCGAACGTTGTGGACACTTCGGATGAACTACGAGCTTTAGGCATTCAGGTATGCGATTCAATGCACGCGGTACTCGAATTGCTAAAGAGCGGTACCGTGCTCACGCGTTAAATGCCGTAGTACGAAAACCGGCTCTGATCCCAGCGTGCTTCCAGCAGTGGTTTGAGCTTTGCCAGGCTTTTCAAATGCGGTCCGGTTGCTTTAATATTTTCAAGGTCCGCTTCGATATCCTGCTTGATCGCTAACAGCGCCTTTTTCTGCTGTTGTTCACTTTTACCAATAATATAATCGTGTACCCATTGATGGGTAGGTGTACGACAGATCAATTCATTGTACTGCTGATCCAGTGTGTCAATCTGATGCTGAAGTAATTTGATCATGGGCTTCAGTGCCGGCGCTTCAAATTCCAGCGCCTCGGTTGATACATGCTCTCTATATAGAGTAAATATGGTGGCGATATCACCTGTCTTGCGCGCTTCCAGCAACACTTTCATCAGCGTTTGTTTTTGATCTCTGATATCAGGGTCTGACTCATGGTCCGGATGTAACGCCTTTGCGGTTCGACGAAACAACTTGTTCAGAATTGTTTTATCAAAGTGCGCTCTGGATTCCTGTTCACGCTGTATTTCCTGCTGTCGATCAGTATCAGCTTCTGCCGATCGTTCCTGATGGGTGTAACGCGCATCGTCTTTTGCCTGTTCCTCATCAAACAACTCATCGAATTCAAACTCGGCATCCCATTCATCGTCATCATCGTCGTCAAGTTCCTTGATGGCAGCGGCAAATTCCTCAATGCTCATGTTCAACTCGTTTTCGATAATCGATTTTTCGGTATCGGTAAACTGCGCCATGCTGGCCTCAACGTACAGCGCCGATAATTCACGCAGCTCCTGCGCACCATACATTTCAAGAAGCGAGAAATTCTGTTCAATCCAGTCTTTCAATTCGGCGCGCTGCCACTGCGCCAGTGACTTCTTCTTCAAATGACCAATAAGTTTTTCCGTCTGCTGAACCAGCGCAGTCCGGTACGCGACCCGATTCTCATTGAGCTCTGTACGAATATAGGTATTGGTTTTTTCGAACGCTGATTCAAAGCTGCCATTGCGCTGCTGTTTTTCCTCTAGTTGCTGCCACAACCGGTGGAAACGTTTCTCCAGCGGAGATTGCGCCCGGCCAGTCACTTTGCGATCGAGTGTGACCATACCCGCATGGGTGGATGCCGGCTTTCTGTGCGGCTGCTTATTCACCGCAGTGTCGAATTCTATTTCCAGCTGCATTTTCAACCTTTATTAAACAAGTCACTGTCAGCAGAGCTTTTAGCAAAATCAGACACTTAAACACAATGCTCGCAGAAGCTAAAAAATACTGTACACTTATACAGTATAATGAAAAAACATCTTCACTATGCAGAGCTACACTGCATTTCCAATTTCACCTTCCTGCGCGGTGCATCGCGCCCTGAAGAACTGGTAGAAACAGCAGCATCCTTAGGCTACAGCGCTATTGCCATTACCGATGAATGCTCCATGGCAGGTATCGTACGCGCCCATACCCAGGCAAAGAAATGCCAGCAAAACAGCAAACAGATTAAGCTGATTATCGGTACCGAGCTGCTGCTGGAGCACGGTTTCAAGCTCATTTTACTGGCGCGCGACCACTGTGGCTACACCAGTCTGTGCAGCCTGATTACCGACGCCAGGCGCCGTGCACCCAAAGGCGAATATGTTATTGATCGCGAACGCCTTGAACAACTGGAATCAGACCACTGCATTGCCATGCTTTGCATCCCGGCAATTATTGATGAAAACACCTGCAATAACGTACTGGAATGGTTTACATCCGGCTTCGAACACGCCTGGCTTGCGCTGACACTACTGCACGAGCGCACCGACAACGCCAAATTGCAAAGAGTGTATGACCTGAGCACCCGTCACCAGTTGCCGGTCGTGGCCTGCGGCGATGTCCATATGCACAGCCGGATGCGCCGCGCCTTGCAGGATGTTGTCACCTGTATCAGAGAAAACTGTACGCTGAGCAACGCCGGGCGGAAGCTCTATGCCAACGGCGAGCGCCATCTTCGTCAGCTGACAACACTGGCTTCCCTGTACCCGCCACAGGCTTTACAGGAAAGCGTCGGGATCGCGGCGATGTGTCACTTCAACCTCGACGAACTGCACTACGAGTATCCGCACGAGCTGGTGCCTGCCCAATTAGAACCCATCGATTATCTGCGCGAACTGACTTATCGCGGCATGCAGCAGCGCTGGCCCGATGGCGCCAGCGAATCCGTACATCAGCAAATCGAAAAAGAACTCGAGCTGATTGAAGCGCTCAATTACGAACACTATTTTTTAACCGTACAGGACATCGTACGCTTCGCCCGCGAAAACGGCATTCTGTGCCAGGGCCGTGGTTCTGCCGCCAATTCTGCGGTGTGCTTCTGCCTGATGATCACCGAAGTCGACCCCATGCGCATGAGCATGCTGTTTGAACGCTTCATTTCAAAAGAGCGCAACGAACCACCGGATATCGATGTCGACTTCGAGCACGAACGCCGCGAAGAAGTCATTCAGTACATCTATGGCAAGTACGGCCGCCATCGCACCGCGCTTGCCGCCACAGTAATTAGTTACCGGCGCCGCAGTGCCATCCGTGATGTGGGCAAGGTGCTGGGTCTGCAGGAAGACCAGATCGATGCACTATCTAAATCTATGGCGTGGTGGGATGGTACCGACGTTATGCCGGAGCGGCTTGCCGAAATGGGCTTCTCTCCGGACAGCCCGCTCATGAAGCGTTTTACCTGGCTGCTGGAACAGATCATGGGTTTTCCACGCCACTTATCGCAGCACGTGGGCGGCTTTGTTATCTCTCACCAGCCGTTGTCGTCACTGGTGCCGGTTGAAAATGCCGCCATGCCTGATCGCACCGTGATTCAATGGGATAAAGACGACCTTGAAGAGCTGGGGCTGTTAAAGGTCGATATCTTAGCACTGGGCATGCTGACGGCGATCAGAAAATGCTTTGCGTTACTGGAAAAGCATCGCGGCATACAATACAGCATGGCCACCGTGCCGGCGGAGGATCACGCCACCTACGAAATGATCCAAAACGCTGACACCATTGGCGTATTCCAGATAGAGTCACGCGCGCAGATGTCTATGCTGCCAAGGCTCAGGCCAAAGAACTTTTACGATCTGGTGATCGAAGTCGCCATTGTACGCCCCGGGCCCATTCAGGGCGGCATGGTCAACCCGTACTTAAAACGCCGCCAGGGGCTGGAGCCAGTCACCTACCCCAACGCTGCCCTAAAAAAAGTATTAAAACGCACACTGGGCGTACCAGTGTTTCAGGAACAGGTGATGGAGCTTGCGATGGTAGCGGCAGGCTTCAGCCCGGGCGAGGCCGATGAACTGCGGCGCTCCATGGCCGCCTGGCGCCGCGTCGGTACGGTAGAACGGTTCCGCCAGCGGCTCATGCAGGGCATGGAAAGCAATGGCTACGACGACACCTTTGCCGATGCCGTGTTCAGGCAGATTCGCGGCTTTGGAGAATACGGCTTTCCGGAGTCACACGCCGCGAGCTTTGCATTACTGGTTTATGTGTCTGCGTGGCTCAAGTGCCATGAGCCGGCCGCCTTCTGCTGCGCCATCATGAACAGCCTGCCGATGGGCTTTTACGCACCGTCCGATCTGGTCGCCGATGCGCGTCGTCACGGCGTAGAAGTACGCGAGATCGATATCAATGAAAGCCTCGGCGATCACCACTTGCAGCCACACGACAACGACTTTGCTGTACGGCTTGGCCTGCGGCTGGTTAAAGGCCTTTCAAAAAACAGCATTGAACGAATGCTGCACGAGCGCGATCAGAGCGGCCCCTACACTTCTATTAGCAACCTGTTGTCACGTACACATATCAATGTGCGCGATCAACAAGCGCTGGCCGCTGCCGGAGCGCTTAAATCGATCAGCGGTAACCGCCATCGCGCGCACTGGGATTTACTTGGTGTTGAACGCCTGCCAGGCATGCTGGAAGACGCATCCGCAGAAGATATTCCACAGCAGCTGCCATTAATCAGCGAAGGCGAAGACATTGTCGCCGACTACCAGAGTGTTGGTTTTACGCTCGGGCGTCATCCGCTGGCATTATTGCGGGAACAACTCGGTAAGCGAAAAATCCTCACCACCAGACAATGGCTGGAAACCACCGCCAACGGACAGTTTGCGCGTATTGCCGGGCTGGTAAAGGTGCGCCAGCGCCCCGGCAGCGCCAAGGGGGTGATTTTCATGACTACCGAAGACGAAACCGGCCTGGCCAATATTATTATCTGGCAGAATGTCACCGAGCGATATCGCAAGGCGGTGATCGGGTCGAGACTGGTGGTCATTGCCGGCACAACACAACGCGAGGGACAAGTGGTTCATCTGGTTGCCCGCACGGTTGAAGACAACACCGCACTGCTCGGCAGTCTGGCTACACAATCACGTGATTTCCACTAAAACAAACTTCAACAGACGGCTTGTTGTCAACCCGTAAAACACAACAAAAAAAGTCACAAACACCTAAAAAAACGCTTGACGAAATTGCCAAAACCAAGATTTGACCATGGGTTTTCCACAGTACAACAAGTATTGACAACTGCGTCACAACAAGAAACACCCCACACACTCAAAAAAATCATTGCAAATGGCGTATGTCTATGTTTTCTAACAAATAAACTGGATGCTCAAAAAATGACCATTTTGTTATAACTCCTTGATTAAACGCCCTGAAAAACACCTCTTCCGCGACTTATCCACTAAGTTATCCACAGAAATTGTGGATAATGAACAGTGTCATTATTGGTGATTCAGAAACGTGACAATCTGAGAAGAAACTGACATCCAGGCACGCTGAATTAATGATTCAGCGCAGTGTCGGTGTTACGTGATAAAACACTCCCGTATTTGCGCACTTGAGTGGTATTCATGACTAAAATCCACAAACCTTCATTGCTGATCCTGACAATCGCACTGCTATCGTTGCTGACGTCCGGATGCGCAATGATGAGCAAGGCAGATTGCCTTGAGGGCGACTGGCGTGCTGCCGGCTTCACCGATGCAACCCGGGGCTATACCACTTCCCGACTGGCACCGCGCACCAGAGCCTGCGCAAAACACGGCGAAACGCCTAACAAGATTGCTTATCAGCTTGGGTACAGAAAAGGATTGGAAGATTACTGCCAGCCGGAACGAGGCCTGTATGAAGGAAGCAGAAATGCAGACTACCGCGGTATCTGCCCGAGCGACACAGAGCGGCCCTTCCTGACGCAGTATATCTACGGACTACAGATCGCACGCAATGAGGTGTCTCATCGCTTCTACTGGCTGGAGAGCAATCTGTTCAATGCCAGACACCACAGATTGCGAGTGGACGATACAGATCTGCACTATCGTCTGACCCGAAGAATTGATCGGTTGGACAACCGACTGGATAACCTGCGTACCAAGCGATTTCAAATTAATCGCAAGATCGCGCTATGGAATGCGCACCTGAACATGGCAACCAACACGGCAACCCAGGCACAGTAGCCGTTGCCGGCAAACGCCGGCAACAGCATCAAACCAGCTAACCCATTTTCTTGGCGAGCTTTTGCTTGGTCTGGCTTACCGATTTGCTGTTTGCAGCTTTTACTTTGTTGTCGATCTTGGTGATCTCTCCGAGATCAGGCATGTCCTGAACCCTGGCACGCTCAGCACTGAGCATGGCTTCGAGCTCAAGAATCCGTGACATCAGCTCCTGACCCGACTTACGACGCTCAACAATCAGCAGTTGCTCAAGCTCTTCAATACGGGCTCGCAGCTCAGAATCGGTCGATTCGAACTCAGTAATGGTGGTAATCAGGGAGCTGATTTCGCGCTCAAATTCAGCACCGGCAGAAGCCGCCTGATCCTTCTCACGAGTTACTGCCTCAAGCTTGTCACGCAGGCGCTGGTTTTCATCAGCGTTACCGGCAAGCTGCTTTTGCAGAGATTCGTTGTCTTTACTCAGTGATTTCACTTCGAGCTTCAACACAGAGATATCTGCGTTGCGAGCACCAAGCTCATCTTTTAATGCTGCAACCTGCGCCTGCAGATCTTTGATCTGACCAGCTGAGTCACTGGCGGAAGCAGATGCTGCTGCCAGCTCTTTTTTGGTCTGTTCCAGAAGTTTTTCCAGCTGAGCGATCTGGTTTTCGCCACAGCCGATGGCTTCATTCAGGTTATGAACCAGCGAGCCAATGTCTTTCTCTATTTTTTGCCTTTCACTATTGGTGAGTCGTGCATGCATGTCAGTCGTCTACGTGTTGGGTTGATCGGGGTGGGTATACCGTATCTAAAGCAGCTTTGAGGCCGACATAGCGCACACCGCCAAACAAATTTGAGCATCGTGAACCCGGCCTTAACTGAATAGCGTCAGACACGGAAATCTACTTGAGAAATTATTAATAAAGCGCTGCAAACCATTGTTACGCATGAATTATTGACACCATAAGACTGAAATTCGCCGGAGTGCATCGAGTTCGTGTCAGTGATCCGTCGTGCATC
>CALLLY010000227.1 GCA_938008205.1 uncultured Granulosicoccaceae bacterium | reverse complement strand
CTGCGCATTTGCGAAAGCGTGTGCCGGTTGATCATGTGCTTTGTCTCGTCACTGACTCTGGCGTGCAGGGTGACCACATCAGAATCTTTTAGCAGTGTTTCAAACGACACCTGGGTCACACCATCCGCAATGTCTTCAGGGTCGAGCTGAACGTACGGATCACACACCAGAATTTTTGATCCAAAGGCACGCAACAGTTTCACAAGCCTGGTGCCAATCTGCCCGTAACCGACAACACCGATTGTCATCTCATGCATTTCGCGGCCGGTAAGATCTGCTCGATACAGATCGCCACGCCACTTACCGTTGCGCAGGCTTTCATGCCCTGCCCTGATGCGACGGGACTCGGCAAGGATAGCGCCGATGGTAAATTCAACCACTGCGCTGGCGTTTCGGCCCGGCGCATTAACCACGCGAATATCTCTTTCTGCCGCAGCAGCCATATCGATGTTTACCGGTCCACCACGCGACACGGCTACCATTTTAAGATGCGGCAATCGATCAAGCATCGCTGCAGACAACGGTGCCAGATGGGTCACCAGTATTTCGGCATCATCGATAAACCCGCACACATCGTCGGGATCACCAATATATTCTTTCAAACCGTCCATGCCAGCCACGGCATAGCCATGTTCCATGGGTTGATCCGGCCAGTCATTTGCCATGCTGCGGATATCAAAAACATCCGGACAGGCTTTGACAATCTCTTCACTGAACACTTCCGGAAGCATGAAACGATCACCGATAATGGCGAGTTTTCTCTTGGCAGCATCAGGCATGCGCTGTGGCTCCGCGAGCGTTGCGGTTGTCGGCAAGTGATTTCCATACCGGTTGCAGCGCTGTGTGAGTTTGTGCATAGGCTGGATAATAAGACCGATAGAGTGCAGTTAACTCTGCATCAGGTTTTATTACTTCACCCATTAGCGGATCAACCCAGTCCGTTAAACACTCGTTCATAGAGGGATACTGACCAATGGCAACTGCCGCCATCATCGCGGCACCGGCAGCACCCGCTTCTTCGCGTGTGCTGGTCTGAATTTTTGACTCCAGACACGCCGAAATAATATCAAGCAGCTGAGCACTTTTTGCAGCACCTCCGCTCAGTGTGATTTCATCAGGCAATGACCCCATCGCCAGATAACAATCTCTGGAAGCCAGAGCTAATCCCTCGAAGATCGCTCTGGTGATATCTGCAATGCCATGGCGTGTACACAAACCAATAAAACCTGCTCTGGCATCTGTGTCGATAAAAGGCCCTCTTTCCCCTGCTTCTGAAATAAATGGCTGGTATAACAGATTGGCAGGCGTGGCGTTAGCCACCCAGCCATCGAGAGACGCAAGTATTTCGGAGCGCGAGCGCTCTACGCCAAGTTCGACTAACAGGCTGTTGATAAGATCGAGCAGCCAGTCAATATTCAGGGTTGCCGCCATGTTCGACTGCATTTGTGCATAAACACCTGGAACAGGCATGCACATGGTGTATCCGGTGCACTCATCATTAAATTTAATGGCATCAGCACCGCGGGCTAATCGCATATGCATACCGGTAGAGCCGACAATAGAACAACCTCTGTCACCCTGCTTTGCATACAGGCCACTGCCAAGTGCAGTGCAGACGACGTCGACGTAACCAAGTACTACCGGTGTACCGGCTGGCAGGCCACTGTGCTTTGCCGCCTGCGCACTGAGCTTGCCCGTGGTTTGTGTGCCTTCGACTATCTCAGGCAACAGACTTCGATGGGCTTGTAAGCCCAAAATATCGAGAACCTCTTGCGAGTATTGTCTTGTTCGAAAATCTCCAAAGCTGAAGACACCCTCAGAAGGATCGGTCGCAATATCACCGGTCAGGTTATAGTAAAGCCAGTCTTTGCAGTGCAAGGCGTGTGCGGCCTGACTAAATGCATCGGGTTGATGATCTTTAAGCCACAACAATTGCGGGCCCTGCTGGCAGGCATTGAGCCCGGTGCCAGTGAGTTCAAAACGCCCGCGGTTATCAGATTGTGCACTTAAGCTCTGCGCAATGGGTGCCGCTCTTGCATCAAGCCACAGCAACCCGTTACCAACCGGTTCACCGTGTTGGTCCATCATCCACGTGCCATCCCCCTGCGCGGTGACGGAGATGGCGGCAATCCGTTCATTCAGGTTCAGTATTTTCGATTGTAGTGCGTTGAGTGTTTCAAGCGTTTTTAACCAGGTTAGCGATTGGTCTTGTTCAGCGCCACCACCGTCGATCAGGGTATATTCATTATTCACAGACGCGCTGCTGATTTGTTCGCCCTGCAAACTGAAAGCAATAGATTTGATCACGGACGTACCGGCATCAATACCAATGATAATGTCTTTCATGACACAACTTCCCTGCCGTGAGCTATGGCATGGGTAGTTCGTGCGTCAAACAGATGCAGATCGTCTGCACTTAAACCAACCTGGACGTCGTCGCCTTTTTTAAGTGAGTTTTGTACATGTTCTACCAGCACCAGATTACTGTCGGCAAATGAGGTGGAAATGTGGGTTTGATCGCCCAGCCACTGATTCGCCACAACCTTTGCTTTCGCACCACTGTTTACCCGCTTCACTGCATAGGGTCGTATGCCAATCACCACTTTAGGTGTTCTACTGACGCGCTCCAGAACCTCCGGGGCAAAGTCGTTGTTGTCGTATTCAAGCGTTACAGAGCCCGGCAACTTAAAGCGAATGCTGGCGTGCTCCGGCTCAACTGATGCTGGGAACACATTCATCGGTGGCTCGCCTATGAAGGTGCCTGAGAATAGATTAGCCGGTTTGTTTTTGAGTTCATTGGCCGTGTCGTACTGTTGCAAAACACCTGCCTCCATCACTGCGATTCTGTCTGCCAGTGCGTTTGCTTCAGTTTGGTCATGGGTCACCAGAATAGCAGTCAGCCCTCGCTCTTTAATAAAGTGTTTAATGCGCCCGCGTAGTACTGCGCGCAACTGAGGCTCAAGCTGTCCCATGGGTTCGTCAAGCAGGTGTAAGTCCGCATCTCTGATTAATGCTCTAGCCAGACTGGCACGTTGTTGCTGCCCACCTGAAATAGAC
This sequence comes from uncultured Granulosicoccaceae bacterium, assembly GCA_938008205.1. Classification (GTDB taxonomy): domain Bacteria; phylum Pseudomonadota; class Gammaproteobacteria; order Granulosicoccales; family Granulosicoccaceae. Next base: position 1,891 of record CALLLY010000227.1, on the reverse strand, counting down.
ACCGGATAACGATCAAGAATTGATTCTATTTCCAGCATGTGTGCGACTTCAGCTACCCGTGTGGTGATTTGGTCTTTCGGTAATCGTGAGGACTTCAGTGCAAAAGCGATGTTGTCCCGAACCGTTAACGGCGGGTACAACGAGTAGCCTTCAAATGCCATGGCCACATTTCGTTTAACCGGTGCCAGCTGATGAACCGGGTTGTCGTTAATACTGATTGTTCCACCACTGACCTCTTCAAATCCTGCAATCATCCGCAGCGTCGATGTTTTGCCGCAGCCCGACGACCCAAGCAATGCGACGATCTCACCGGTGTTGACTTCCATGCTCAGGTTGTTGACCGCATGAACACCTGTCTGTGTATCACCATAGTGTTTATCGAGGTTGTTAAGCTCGAGGCAAACAGACATTAAGCGATCTCCTCAATATTGCCGGTGTCTATGTGGTCCGTCTTATTGGTGCTATTCACATAATCTGCGTTGCCTGCTGCACTGCTCCCGACAGCCGGGATGCGAACACCGGTTTCCCGATCAAACAGATGAATAGCAGAAGGATTAAACGTTACATGCATTTGTCCGGTCTGCGGATCATCATTTCCAGCGGGACGAGATAGAAGGATTTCGCGCCCGCCTGAGGTCAGCATGAGCGTCACGGTTTTTTCATTAAGTGGTGTCACTGCTTCAATGGTGGCAGGAATGGCAGCCGGGTCTGTAGATTCTGAAAACTGCATCGCCTCCGGGCGAATGCCTAAAACACACGACCGGCCGTTTAAATCGGGTAAGTCTGCGGGTAACGCTATAGCTTTATCTGAAAGGGTAACAAACTGTCCGGCACTGCTTTGCTGTGGTGTGACATCAAACAGATTGATGACCGGATCACCAAACTGACGAGCTATATCCACGTTGGCCGGTTGCAGATAGATGTCGGCAGGGCTGCCACTTTGCACAATGCGTCCACCGTTCATTACCACAATACGATCACCCAGTGCCATCGCTTCTTTGTAGTCCTGCGTAACGTAGACCACAGTGGTGCCCTGCTCGGCCAGTAACGCTGGCAATTCGATACGCATTTCAAATCGCAGCTTTGCATCGACATTTCGAAGTGGATCGTCAAGCAACAACAACGATGGAGAACCTACCAGCGCACGAGCCAGTGCCGTACGCTGTTTTTGTCCATTGGATAACGCACGTGGTGCATGATCGAGTACTTTGTCAATTTTCAGCAGACTGGCAACCGACTTGACAGCAGCATCGAGCTTGCTGGCCACTGGCTCTCTGACTTCAATGGCACTGGCAATATTTTTGTACGCCGTCATGTGCGGGAATAAAGCAAAGTTCTGAAATGCCATGCCAACACCACGGTCTTCCGGGTCAACGCCTGCCATATCCTGACCATTAATGTGCACCGTACCGTCGTCCGGATCTATCACCCCGGCTATCAGACGAAGCAGTACGGTTTTACCTGCACCTGACGGTCCGAACAACACCAAAGTTGATCCGGATTCGACACTGAGATTGATATTATCAAGGACGGTATCGCCTTTATAGCGCTTAACAATACCTTGCAGTTGCAGCGCGTTCATCCCTTGACTGCTCCAAGAGACAACCCTTCTACCAGATACTTTTGTGCGTAAAGCGCTAACAGCAATGTCGGGGTTATTGAAAGCACAATGGCTGCGGCAATCTGCCCGTACTGAATGCCGGATGCGGTAACAAACGCCAGTGCGCCTACCGTCACCGGTTGTTTGTCGGCACTGGCCAGTACCAGTGCAAAGATGAAATTATTCCATGCAAATATAAACGCCAGTAAGCCCGCCGCCGCGATTCCAGGGCCAGCCAGTGGCACTGCAATTTTTCGAAACGTTGAAAACCACGAGTGGCCACCGATTCGG
>CALLLY010000226.1 GCA_938008205.1 uncultured Granulosicoccaceae bacterium | reverse complement strand
CCCGGGCCCATATCGATCACGCGATCAGCCGCCAGTATTAACTGCGGGTCGTGTTCCACCACCACCAGCGTATTACCCGAATCTCTAAGCCTGTGCAGCACGCCAATCACACGATTAATATCTCGCGGGTGCAGACCAATGCTGGGCTCATCGAGCACAAACAAGGTATTAACCAGAGAAGTACCCAGCGCAGTGGTTAAATTGATGCGCTGTACTTCGCCACCGCTGAGCGTGCGTGATTGCCGATCCAGAGTCAGGTAACCCAGCCCCACTTCGCACAGGTAGCGAAGCCGTGATCGGATTTCATCCATCAGTAACTCGGTTGCCTGATCCAGTGGTGCCGGCAATTGCAGCGTTGAAAAAAACGCGGCGCAGTCGCTAAGCGGCAATTGCATCACATCGTGAATCAACAACCCGGGAAGTTTCTGGAATTTTGCCTGCGAAAGTTCGGTGCCACGCGGATGAAAGCGCGGTGTTTTACCCAGCACAGCTTTAGCATCACTGTGTGAACCGACCCGCCACCATAGTGCTTCGGGTTTCAGCCTGGCGCCATCGCAGGTGGTGCAAGGGGTATAGGAACGATACTTCGACAACAGCACACGCACATGCATTTTATAGCTGCGAGTCTCCAGCCAGTCGAAGAATCGCTGCACTCCGTACCAGTGATCACCGTCCCAGTCGCCTTCGCCCTGCAGCACCCAGTTTTGATGTTTTTTACTCAGCTGTTTCCAGGCGATATCTGTAGGGACTTTGTGTTTTTTGGCAAAGCGCATCAGATCTTTCTGGCAGATCTCGTTGGTTTTGGTTTGCCATGGTTTGATTGCCCCTTGCGCAAGGCTAAGAGATTCATCCGGTACCACCAGGTTGTAATCAATACCCATCACCCGACCAAAGCCCCGGCAATCATCACAGGCGCCCATGGGAGAGTTAAACGAAAACAGGCTTGGCACAGGCTGGCGGAAGGCACGTTTACAACCCGCGCAGGCAAAGTCTGATGAGTAGGTTTTGGCACGGCCGGGCTCGCGGTTTTCATTGAGCGGATAAACACGGGCGATACCTTTGCCGTGTTTAAACGCTGCTTCCAGCGCTTCCACCACACGGGCGCGGTTTTTTTCAATCATCCGTGTGCGATCCTGGATGATCTCGATTTCTTTTTTGGTCTGCCGGTGAACCTTTGTATAGCCCTGGCGTTGCAGCCAGTCCTGTATTTCTTCCGCACTGAAGTTATCAGGTACCGTGACGGTAAAAGTCACAAGGATGCGCTGATCGTTAAGGTCTTTTTGCAGCTGTGCGGCAATATGCTGCGGAGACTCACGCTCAACCAGTTTGCCGCATCCCGGGCAATACAACTGCGCGGCACGAGCATATAACAGTTTTAAATGATCATTGAGCTCCGTCATGGTGCCCACCGTCGACCGCGAGGTGCGCACCGGATTGGTCTGATCAATGGCAATAGCGGGTGGAATACCTTCTATTCTGTCGACTTTCGGCTTGTCCATACGATCGAGAAACTGACGGGCGTACGGACTGAAGGTTTCCACATAGCGGCGTTGGCCTTCCGCGTAGATCGTATCGAACGCCAGTGAAGACTTACCAGAACCGCTCACGCCGGTAATCACCGTAAGCTCACCATGGGGAATGCTCAGGTCAAGATTTTTCAGATTATTCTGAGTCGCGTTGTGCACGACTATGTTTTGTTTTGGCATGGGTTCTTTGTACAGTGAGCAACGCTTTGCAGTATATTGGGGTTGTGACACAACTTATATACGTCTGAAACAAAGGCAACAGATTCTCTGGATTATGAACGGCCCATTGACACAATCACGTCAGCAGGAATTTAACGATAATGGTTATCTGATCGAGCGTTCACTCGCCAGTGAAGAAACCGTTGCGGCCATGAACGCCATTATCGAAGACACCGTCAGGCCGGCGCTGGCTCCGGTGGAATATGAAGCCGATGTGCACTATCCGGGGTCGCCCGTCAGTAAATCAGCCCCGGGCGGGCAAACGCCGCGGCGACTGCTCAACGCTTATGCTCGCGACGTAGTGTTTCGTGACTGGGCCCGCTCACCCGCGGTGGTTGGTCGATTGCAGCAAATGCTTAATTGCCAGCGGGTGATGGTGTCGCAAAATCACCACAACTGCATTATGACCAAGCATCCGGGATTTAGCAGCGTGACATCGTGGCATCAGGATATGCGCTACTGGAGTTTTGATCAGCCGGAGCTTGTCAGTGTGTGGCTTGCACTGGGTAATGAGACACCCGACAACGGCGGCCTGATGCTGATTCCCGGCTCCCATAAGCTTGATCTGCCGCGCGGCAGACTCGATGCCGCATTGTTTTTACGCACCGATATCGCAGACAACGAAGCACTGATTAACAACGCCATCCCCGCGGAGCTAAATGCCGGTGATACCTTGTTCTTTCATTGCAGAACCTTTCACGCCGCCAGCCAGAATGACTCGCAGGCGTTAAAGAAGTCACTGGTGTACACGTATCATTGTGAGAACAATCGGGCGATTCCGGAAACCCGCTCCGCCAATCATGCCGATATTGTCGTCTCTTCCTGAAGGAGCCAACCAATGATCCGCCTTCACAATGCCAATATCAAAAAGTCTGAATTTAATGATGTAAATCTGGCCGATACGCGTTTTAACGATTGCAATCTGAAGCGCGCTGTATTCAACGATGTTGCACTACAGAATGCGGTGTTTACCGATGTCAGCCTGAAAAATGTACAAATCAGCCAGGCTAACCTGAGCGGTATGAAAATCAATGGCGTATTGGTGAGTGACTTGTTTGATGCCTACCACGCGCTGCAAAATAACAACGACTAAATGGTCGTAACAGATCCATCCTTTTGGCCCAGCAACATCACATCGGCCGGGCGCTGTGCGAACAAGCCACAGCACACGACACCGGCGAGCTGATTGATTTGTTGTTCCAGCGTTACCGGATTCGTGATCTGCATATTGTGAATATCCAGAATGACATTACCATTGTCAGTCGTGAAGCGATCGCGTAACTCCGGATCACCACCAAGCTTTACGATCTCGCGCGCCACATAGCTGCGGGCCATTGGAATCACCTCCACAGGCAATGCAAATTTACCAAGCACACTAACCTGCTTACTGGCGTCGGCAATACACACAAACCGGGTGCTTGCGGCGGCAACGATTTTCTCGCGGGTTAATGCGCCACCGCCTCCTTTTATCAGCTGCAGGTCGCCGTTTACCTCGTCGGTGCCGTCAATGTACAGCGACAAGGTGCCTGCAGAATTCAGATCCTCCAGCACATACCCGGCAGCTTTGAGCCGCTCGGCGGTCGCCTCGGAACTGGCAACTGCCCCTCTTAGAGGAATTTGTGCATCGGCCAGTGCATCGATAAAGGCATTAGCGGTGGAGCCTGTCCCAACACCGATAATGCTGTCGTCCACAACGTATTTCAGGGCAGCCTGGGCTACCGCTTTTTTCATTTGCTCTGCAGACATCAATGATTCACCGCAATTGGGATGGAAATTTGAAATTGGAGTATTAAACCCCGCGAGCACAAGTGCAATGCTTCCACCGGACGCTCTGTTTAGTTAGAGTGTCAGGCCCGCTACGTTTGGCCGCTGCACCTGTCGGATCGATGGACGAATATATAAAGAAAATTCTCACAGCGCGAGTCTATGATGTCTCGCGTGAGACGCCTCTTGAGCCGGTGCCGAATTTATCGGTCAGAACCGGGAACCGGGTATCGTTAAAGCGTGAAGACGCACAACCGGTATTCTCGTTCAAATGTCGCGGTGCATTCAATCGCATTTACAATCTGACAAAACAACACCCCGAAACTCGCGGGGTAATCTGTGCTTCTGCGGGAAACCACGCGCAGGGGGTGGCGCTGTCAGCGACCAAGCTCGGTTTAAAATCCGTGATTGTCATGCCGCAAACCACTCCGCGAATCAAAGTCGATTCTGTCAGAGCGCTCGGCGGCGAAGCAGTCTTGCATGGCGACAACTACGATGAAGCATTCCAGCACGCCTGTGAGCTCGAGCAGCAAACGCAGTACCCGTTCATTCACCCGTTTAATGATCCTGACACCATCGCCGGACAGGGCACCGTAGGTGTTGAAATCTGCCGCCAAAGTGCCGGGCCCATCGATGCGGTGTTTCTGCCGATTGGTGGAGGAGGTCTCGCCTCCGGTGTCTCTATCATCATGAAATATCTGCGGCCGGAAACCAAAATCATTGGGGTTGAACCTGACGACGCCGCCAGCATGAAAGCCTCGCTGGAAGCAGGTTCACCAGTCACGCTCAATGAAGTCGGGATATTCGCCGATGGTGTTGCCGTTAAATGTCCGGGCGATGAGACATTCCGCATCTGCAAAGAGACGGTTGATGAAGTAGTGACCATTTCTGTCGATGAAATGTGTGCCGCCATCAAAGATGTTTTTGAAGACACCCGAACCCTTATGGAGCCAGCCGGCGCCCTAAGTGTTGCCGGGCTAAAAAAATACGCAAAACAACACGACTATGTCGGCAAGCATCTCATTGCAATCACCACCGGTGCCAATGTCAATTTTGACCGGCTGCGACACATCACTGAACGTGCCGAAATCGGTGAGCAGCGCGAAGCATTGCTTGCAGTAAAAATTCCCGAACAGCCCGGCAGCTTTAGAAATTTTTGCGAGCTGTTAGGTAAACGCAGTGTCACCGAATTCAATTATCGTTATGCCGATGAAAAAGATGCCGTGGTGTTTGTGGGTGTGCAGCTGACTAATGGCAATGTAGAGCGTGAACAGATTATTGAAGCCTTAACCAATGGCGGATACGAAGTTGACGACCTGACCGACAACGAAGTGGCAAAGCTGCACGTCAGGCATATGGTCGGGGGCAGGGC
>CALLLY010000225.1 GCA_938008205.1 uncultured Granulosicoccaceae bacterium | reverse complement strand
GTGCCATCAGTCTCTGGTTGCTTGATGATCGAGCTTTCACCCTGTTCCTGATAGTCATAGGTTTTGATGCATATGGTGTCTATCAGGCGAATATTGAGCTCACGAGCAATGATGGCCGCCGGAATCATGCCTCCGCGTGTGATTGCAATTGCGCCTGTCCATTGATCCGCTGGCAACAGTCGGGCGGCAAGTGTTCGCGTGTCGCGATGAAGCTCTTCCCATGAAACAAAAAAATTCTCTGTTTTGCTCAGCGACACGTCATTCTCCTTCGAATTCGCAAATACTGTAGACATCGATACCGGCTTCACGCAGCTTTTTTGAACCACCCAGATCCGGCAAATCAATAATTGCAGCCGCTTCTATGATCTCACCGCCCTGACGTTTGATGAGTGAGGTGGCTGCTAACATAGTGCCGCCGGTGGCGATGAGGTCATCGAGTAACAAAACCTTGTTGCCTTTGTTTACTGCATCTTTGTGGAGTTCTACCTCTGCGGTGCCGTATTCCAGATCGTATGATTCACTGACGGTATCGAACGGTAGCTTGCCACGTTTTCTGATAGGTACCAGGCTGGTACTCAACTCATACGCAAGTGCGCCACCGATGATAAATCCGCGTGCGTCAATACACGCTAGTACATCGATATCGTGGTCGTAATAACGATGCACAAAACAATCAACCAGCCGGCGAAATGTGGCCGGATTTTGTAATAGCGGAGTAATATCGCGAAACTGCACACCGTCAATCGGCCAGTCTGGAATAGTGCGAACCCGCGAGTGGATATAGTCACGGAAATAGTGATATTGGTCGTTTTTATCCATTATCTGTCTCAGGCATCAGCCAGTCTAAGTCTGAGCGGTTCGGCGAGTTGGTCGGCCATTGATTGCAGGAGTTCTTCAGTGATTGACCAGTCTATACATTCATCGGTGATTGACACACCGTACTGCAGATCGTGGCTGAGCTTTTGATTACCGCTGTGCAAATGGCTTTCAAGCATCAACCCGATGATGGATCGATTACCTTCGATAATCTGTTTACAGACGTTGTCTGCCACCAGCGGTTGTAACTCGTAGTTCTTGTGTGAATTCGCATGGCTGCAATCCACCACCAGATTCGCTTTGAGTCCGGCGTCCTGCAGTGCTTGCTCTGCCAGCGCAACCGACACTGAGTCATAGTTGGGTTCAGAGCCGCCACGCAAAATCACATGACCGAAAGCGTTGCCACGAGTTTCCAGCCGCGTGACCTGACCATTGCTGTTGATACCAAGAAAACGATGGGGCGATGAAGCGGACTTCATGGCATTGATGGCGATATCCAGGCTGCCGTCGGTGCCGTTTTTAAACCCGACCGGAGTTGATAAGCCGCTCGACATTTCCCGGTGTGTCTGTGATTCAGAGGTGCGTGCGCCGATAGCCGTCCAGGCAAACAGGTCAGATAAGTACTGCGGGCTGATTGGATCGAGTGCTTCGGTGCCGGCGGGTAAACCGAGTTCGGCAAGCCAGATCAGTAATTCGCGAGCCTTATTTAAACCTTTCTCAATATTGAAGGAGTCGTCCAGATCGGGGTCGTTGATGAAACCTTTCCAGCCTACGGTGGTGCGAGGTTTTTCAAAATAAACTCGCATCACAATGTACAGGCTGTCCGAATGCTGATCGTGCAGTTTTTTCAGCCGGGTGGCGTACTCTTTTGCCGCCTTCATATCGTGAATAGAGCAGGGCCCGGCAACCACCAGCAAGCGTTGATCGCGCCGATCAAGAATTGCCTCAACGGTGCGCCGCGCCTGCTCTACCGTATTAGTGGCAGCTTCGGTGCGGGGTTGCGCATCTTTAAGATCGCGCGGAGTCAGCAGAACCGACTCTGAAACTATGTTGACGTTACTGAGTTTGGTGCTCATGGCTTCGGTGTAATCAAAAAAAATTTAGTGTATGGAACTTACTGCACGATTGACAGTGATTTCCAGTTGATTGAGAACAAATCTCACACCGGTTTTGTGCGGGGTGTCGCCTCGGCGACCATTCTACTGGCTGGAAATAACTAATGCGCCATCGACAAAAGACAAGTGTCGTTGCCCGTCCAATACGGCTTTGATCGGCTGCCCGATGAGTGATGCTCGCCAGCCTTGCATGATGTCAGTATCGACTGACCCGCGAACCAGATCTTCAAGGGATTTTTTTGGTGCCAGCACTGATGGGTTGATTTGTAATTCTGCGGCATGACTTTTGGCCACCGCGGACAACACATCGACCGCGGCATCCTGCAGTGGTGTGAGCTTTTCTTTGCGTTTATAGGGAGCATGTGCATCGGGAGTCAGGTGTTGTGATTGCTCAATAATCGATAACACCGCCTCTCCGTGCGAACGGCGGAATCCATCTGAAAGCCCGCGGATGTGCTTAAGGTTTTCATCGTCAACGGGTAATTGTCTTGCGATGCTGATCAGTACATCGTCTTTCAGCAGCCAGTTGCGTGGCAGGTTTCGAGTCTTGGCGGTTTCCTCCCGCCACTTTGCCAGTTGCTGTGCCGTGGCCAGACGCTGCCCTTTCAGCTTGTCTATCTGTTTGAGTTTTTTCCACACCTGACCGACCGGTTTTTCATAGAGCTCGGGATCGGTCATTGCCTGCCATTCAGGCACAAGCCATTCGTCGCGTCCGAACTTTTGCAGCTGTTCGCAAAGTATCGGATACATTTGGGCTAGATAGATCACATCATCGGCAGCATAGGCGAGTTGCTGCTGGGGCAGTGGTCGTCGTGTCCAGTCTGCCCGTGAGTGTGACTTGTTTAAATCGATATTCAGGACCTGTTTCACCAGGTTCGCGTATCCGATCTGCTCGGTATGTCCAAGTAACGGTGCTGCGACTTGTGTGTCGAACAGGTTGTGTGGCACTGAGCCTCGCAACCAGTAAAAGATTTCCAGATCCTGCCCTGCGGCGTGCAGCACTTTGGTGAT
>CALLLY010000224.1 GCA_938008205.1 uncultured Granulosicoccaceae bacterium | reverse complement strand
TCTTTCGCGAATGATTGGCCGGGTGGGTGGCGCAATTGGATAATGGTGGTTCTGCTTTTTAGTTGCGCCTTATGGATCCTAAAGTAGTGATAGACATGCTGTACCACCGTCGAATATTGTTGTAGTCCGAACTACGTTTTTACTCGATTAAAAATGGCTACAAGCGAAAGAAAATCCCATAAAGACTGGTTTGACAGAAACGCGGCCAAAGGGCTGGCGACGCAGATCAAATCTGCGTACGGTGCTTTTGACAGCAAAACGTTTATTCGGCTGTGTTGCAAGGACCTGCAGGCGCTTGAATTCAACGGCAGAGTGAAGCAGTTTGCCAATGCAATGCACAGCACATTGCCTGACAGCTACCCCAAAGCGGTAAAAATTCTCGAGAAAAGCCTTCCTGAAGTGCTGCCAGACTGCGAATCAGTGACCGATGGCTGGATGCAATGGCCGGTGGGGCAGTTTATTGCCGACCACGGACTGCCGCATTTTGATGAGTCTATGCAGTGCATGGTTGAACTGACCAAGCGCTTTAGTTCGGAGTTTGCGGTACGCCCTTTCGTACAGCATCGCGCAGATGAAACCTTTGAATTTTTGTACAGCAAAGTCAATGATAAAAGCCCCCATGTCAGACGCTGGTGTTCGGAAGGGTGCCGGACCCGGCTGCCGTGGGGGGCAAAACTGAACGATCTGATCAGTGATCCGGCGCCGATCATACCGATACTTGAGGCGCTTAAAGACGATCCGGAAACCTATGTGAAAAAATCGGTTGCCAATAACCTGAACGATCTGAGTAAAGATCATCCGTCTATGGTAACGACGCTTTGCCGTGACTGGTCTAAAGACAGCACTCCGCACCGCGACTGGATCATAAAGCACGGTCTTCGCAGTCTGATAAAAGACGCAGACAGGAACGCGTTAAAGTTAATCGGCTACAGCAAGCCCACTGGCATTGATGTGAAACTAAAGTTATCTGATAAGCGAATCAATATTGGTGATTCAATTGGATTACAGGTATCACTGCATAACACCAGCAAAAAGAAACAACCATTGCTGATTGACTACATTGTTCACTACCAGGGTAAGAGCTCCGGCAGTCGTCGAAAGGTGTTCAAATGGAAAACCATTGAGCTTGGCGGTAGTGAAAAAATTGTGCTTGAAAAAAATCATCCCATGAAACGCACCACCATCAGGGCTTTATACCCTGGGAAACACACTATTGAAGTGCAGCTAAACGGGGAAAGCGTGGCGAGCACAACATTTGGATTACTTGAATGAAGAACATCACCCTGCATTACGCGCCGGATAATGCGTCATTGATCATTCGCATTATCCTTGAAGAACTGCAATTGCCTTATACGGCAGTGTTAGTTGATCGCAGTAAGGACGAGCAAAACAGTCAATCGTATCTGGCGCTTAATCCAGCCGGACTGATCCCTGTTTGTATTATTGATGGTGAAGCGATTACGGAAACTGCGGCTATTGCCATGACGATTGGTGAGCGCAGCGCCTCTTCATTGGTGTTATCGCCGGACCATCCACAGCGTGCGCAGTTTTTGCGCTGGCTGTTTTTTGTGGCCAACACTATTCACTCAGATCTCAGGCAGGTGTTTTATGCAAATAAATATGTTGGCGACAATGCTGCTGCGCAAGTCGAGTTTCGTCAATGTGCCCGCGAACGCTTAGCAGGTAATCTGACTATTCTCGAAACTCAGTACAAAACGGCTGCCACCGGGTACCTGTTCGGGGACGACCCGTGCGTTATCGATATATATCTGGCGTTGTGTCTTCGCTGGTTGCAGCTCTACCCGTCAGCAGAGCGGGGTACTTTTACTCTGACGGCGTATCCGTCAATATCAAAAATGTTCGCGGTGCTGCAGCGGCGGCCAGCCGTGATTAAAGCGTGTGCATCGGAAGGTATAACAGGTCACGTGTTTACTAATGCCGACTTTGTAAATCCCGAATTTGGCAGCGCAATTTGATTTATTTTGATGTGAGCGCCACTGCGTGAGTGAGCACTTTGATGTGATCGTTCTGGGTGCTGGTGCTGCCGGACTTATGACTGCATGGCATGCCGGGCGGCGTGGCAGACGTGTTCGTGTGCTTGAAAAAAGTAACAAGGCGGGCCGTAAAATTTTAATGTCAGGTGGCGGCCGTTGTAACTTCACCAACCTTTATGTCACAGAAAATGATTTCCTGTGTAGCAACCCGCACTTCGTCAAGTCAGCGCTTAGCCGTTATACCGCGTGGGATTTTATTGGCAAAGTGATTGAGTATGGTGTGCCCTATCATGAGCGTAAGCATGGCCAGTTGTTTTGTGACAACAAAGCCAAAGATATCCTGAATATATTGCTTGATGAGTGCGCCGGTGTTGGTGCAGAGATTCTGACACGGTGTGAAATACAAGCAGTAAGTGCAGGTAGTACAGGGGGGTACCTTGTTCAGACAAGCCAAGGGGCCATGACCGCCGAGTCTTTGGTAGTGGCAACGGGTGGTCTGTCAATTCCCAGTATGGGAACTACTCCATTAGGTTATGAGATTGCAGAGCAATTTGGCATGCAGGTGCTGCCTTTGCGTGCCAGCCTGGTGCCTTATACGTTTGATGGAAAACTCAAAGCCATGTTTTCGCGACTGTCCGGCAATGCGGTTGATACGGAGATCAGTTTTGGCAACACATCGTTTAATGAAGCGCTTCTGTTTACCCATCGGGGGCTAAGCGGGCCGGTAGTACTGCAAATATCAAACTACTGGGTGCCCGGGCAAGGCATTACAGTCGATCTGCTACCTGCTGAGACGGTTGCTGAAATACTTATTGCTGCAAAGTCTTCCTCGCCAAAAAGCCTGATCAGAACCGTATTGAATCAGCACCTGCCGAAGAACCTGGTACTTGAACTGGAAGATCTCTGGTGGTCGCAACTCAGTGAAACGGCACTGGCCGATTGCTCGAACGCAAAACTGATAGCGATTGGCGAACAAATTAATCAGTGGCAAATTGTACCTGCCGGAACCGAAGGCTATAAAACCGCCGAAGTCACCCTGGGTGGTGTACACACTGACGGCTTGTCATCCAAAACCATGGAATCTAAAACGCAGCCCGGATTATATTTTGTAGGGGAGGTCGTAGATGTAACCGGCCATCTCGGCGGCTTTAATTTTCAATGGGCATGGTCGTCCGGGTATGCTTGTGGTGAAGTGGCGTAACCGATAGGTGTGTTACAATCATTCTCTTAACAGACAGAGCAAAACTAAATGACATCGATGGACAAGGTTGCATATATCAGAAAGTATTTTGATCGTATGACGGCATCGGATATCGACGGTATCATTAATCTGTTTGAAGTCGATGCTTACGTGCTATCTCCTTTCCTTGGGAAAATGTCTGCAGAGAGTTTTTTCAGAAAGCTTGGCAATGCATCCAGCGCCAGCAAGCTGACTGTATTCGACGTATTACTCGGTGAACATGGTGACAGTGGTGCTGAGCATTTTGAATACGATTGGACGCTTGCCAGTGGTGAGCGTATTGTTTTTCAGAGTGTAGATTATTTTAAATTCAGCAAGAATATGAAATTTTCATCTATGTCTATATTCTATGACACACATCCACTACGCGAAGATGTTGGTGATAAATACGACAACGCGTAGGTCAGAAAAGAATTAGCCAATCGGCGCATTTGCACCAGATACGCGTATTTAAAAATCGGTGTGCGCACTAGGGCCTACCGAGTGTGGTGGCCCACTAATCGGTTACTGGAACTTAGCGAGAATATAAAACTCATAGCGTTTCCTCCGCGTGTTGATCGGTTTTGAGTATTGCCGATCCACAGGGTGAAAGCAGCATGAATGCCTATGTTAGCACTGCCGTGCAAGGACGCGCATGTGCGCGGCGCGGAGTGATGGCACATGGCTTTGGACGCGCGCATCTAAGAATGGTCTATGCGCTAAGGTCCACCTACTGTGTCCCCTGCTAATCGGTGACCGGGACGCAGCGAAAGTATAAAACGCATAGCGTTTTCCCCGCGTGTTGATAGGTTTTGAGTATTGTCGATCCACCGGGCAAAAGCGGCATGGATGCCAGCGTTAGCGCTGTTGCGCACGGACGCGCATTAGCGCGGCCCGGTGGAGCGGTAATACTCAAAATGGCGCACTACCTTCAGAGACAGTAACATCGCTTTCACGTATCAACATCTGAAGTAGCAGAAACCATCATCCAAGAGCGCCACCCAAAGGGCCAATCATTCGCAATAAACGTTTTGGTTACTTTTGCGTTTTTCAAAAGTGACGCCCGCTGCAGGCGCATCCCACAGCCCGCCGCAGGCGAACCCAATCGCCCGCCGCAGGCGAACCCTATAGCCCGCTGCAAGCAACACCTAACCAGCCCGCCGCAGGCGAACCAAGTCGCTCCACCGCAGGCGAACCTCTATCTACCGCCTCGCAGAAAAACCTCATTAACACAATTCTGCAGTAACCCCTGAGTAAGATATTCAATTGCTACTTGTCCTGCTTTGTAACGCATATCGTGCATACTTTCCGGTGTGCAGAACGCTGAGTGTGGTGTGACAAGCAAACGGTGTTGAATCCACGATTCGTTAGCGGCCCAGGCTTTAATTAGGGGATGCTCCGGGTCGGCAGGTTCTGTGGCCAGCACATCGAGGCCTGCGGCCAGAACCCTTTCAGTTTTCAGTGCGTGGTGCAGGGCGTTGAGATCGACAATCGGACCCCGCGCGGTGTTAATTAGCATTAAGCCCGGTTTACTGTTGTTTAGAACTTCTGCATTAATCAGGTTTTTTGTTTCTGCTGACAGTGGTACGTGTACGCTAACGATATCGCATTGCTGGAATAATTCTGCAAGACTTCTGACTCGTTCCACTCCCAGTGCCAGCTCTGCACCGTTTTCGATATATGGGTCATAGCAGGTAACCTTCATTTCAAATGCTTTGGCGCGCAGTGCTGCCGCTGTCCCGATTCTGCCAAGTCCGGCCACACCGAACCTGCATTGCGAAAGCCGTCTGCCAAACGGATTGAGCATCGGTCGCCAGTTTCCAGCCGGATCATTTTTAAGTTCAGTGGTATGGAAGGCGATGCCCTTCATCAGCGCCAGCGTTAGTGCCATTGCATGGTCGGCGACGTCTTTCGTGCCATAGTCGGGCACATTGCATACGGGTATGCCGCGCTCACCCCAGTATTGAATATCCAGGTTGTCAAAACCGACCTTTGATGTGACGAAGATTTTGCAGTGAGTCAGTTTGTGCCG
>CALLLY010000223.1 GCA_938008205.1 uncultured Granulosicoccaceae bacterium | reverse complement strand
GACCACCGTTATCAATATCGAAACTGTCAAAACGGAATCTGTCAATCAACAGGTGTGTTACCTCGCCACGTGCCGCTTTTTCGGCCATGTAGCCGTCGAGCTTTCTATCGACAATTTCCAACTCCTGCCCTGTTAACATTGCCGCGTACTTGTAATCGTCACCCAGTGAGTCGTAGTCGAGTAGATACTTGCGCCAGTAATCCGGGCTAATCAATGCGAAGTCTTCCCAGGGAATACCCAGCTTGTCGGCCAGTTGTCTTTGTTGCGGGCGAATTGTGCTTTTACCAGACGCCGACGCACCCTTTACATTCATTACCACCGGCTTTTGCTGCACCGGTAAAAACCGATAATCCAGCTCTTCCACTCCCTGCTGAAACACCGGCTCTAAAAGTGAGGCAATCAGTTTTGCACCGGTATGGTTACAAGCGATGTTGGTGGCAATGGTTACAATCAGTTCCGGCTGGTTTAACACCTGACCGCGAGTTGCCACCATGGCATTAAGCACCTTTATCAGCGCTTTTAGTGCTTCTTCTTCAAGCCCGGTAACACTACCGGATAGTTGTTTATTCCAACGTGCTAACGCGGTGACTTCGCGAGGTTCATCAGACACCGTTTTGCTGTTTGCCACATTTTTTTTCCCAGCACCTTTGAATAACCTGTAAAGCAATGACGGCTTCTTGGAGTCGGCAGATTCCACCGCTGTGTTGGCAGGAAACAAATCCTCTTGTACCCGAGCGGTGATAAAATCATGCAGCAGCAAACGCTCCCGATCAAAGGATAATTGCAGATGTGGCAAGGCCTTGTGCGCATGGCTTTGATACAACTTTGACACCATTGATCGTAGGCTGATGCCCAGATCTTCATAGTTTGGGCCATCAGGTACTGATAAATCAGACGTCACCCGCACCAGTAGTTCATGGACGACCAGTCTCTCGACTCGAAGGGAAATAAGTTCGACCGCCTCCAGGCCACAGAAGTCGGACAACTCGCAGGCGTGGTGGTAATCAACGGTAGAGTTTTCAGGTCTGAATAAAGTAACAGAGGGTTGTAACGACGCTGGTATCCTGGAACTGATGCCCGGGTTCCAGGCATCATGTTCGGGCTTGGTCTGCGTTGATACAGACAACTTTTACAAATCTTATGCGACGGGAGGCTTGTGACGCATTTTATCCCAGATCACTTTCCCCAATGGCAGGAATAGTAATATCAACGCGATCACGGTAATCGGTCCTGCGATGGGTCGGTTGAAAAAGATCGCAAAGCTACCATCGGACAGCAGTAAAGATTGACGCATGGTGGGCTCGGCTATCGGCCCAAGCACAATAGCCAGCACAGCTGGCGCCAATGGATAATCGAGTATCCGCAGCAGGTAGGCACCTATGCCGAAGATCAACATTAACCAGACATCAAACATATTTTGATAGGCCGCATACGTTCCTATTACGCTCAAAACAAAAATCATCGGCGCCAGAATGGTGAACGGCATTCTCAGCATCCAGAGAAATATTGGAATGAAGGCAAGATTCACCAGTACCGCCACCAGGTTGGATACGTAGAAACTACCGATCAGCGGCCATACAAAGTCCGGCTGATCAGCGAACAACAACGGGCCGGGTTGCAACCCCCAGATCACCATGCCCGCAAGCAGTACAGCAGTAGTGGGTGAACCGGGAATGCCAAGCGTCATCATTGGCAGCATGGCACCGGTGGAAGCGGAGTTGTTTGCAGCTTCCGGCGCGGCTACCCCATTAACATTGCCTTTTCCGTAGGAGTCTTTATCTTTGGAAAGCATTTTGGTGACTCCATAAGACATTAAAGACCCCGGAGTAGCACCAGCGGCAGGCAGGATACCAACGAAAAAGCCCAGGAGCGATCCGATGGTCGTACCTTTCCAGGCTTCCGGAAATTTCTTGATGGCAGACATGACTGAACGGAAGTTCACGTTCGCTTCAGTCATAGTGACCTCGCCACGCGTTGAATTGATGGTCCAGATCATTTCACCAATGCCGTATACACCGATAGCTAATACAAGGAAACGGATACCATGTGAAAAACCGGTCGTGTCGATCCAGTCTGCGGTTGCCGGAAACAGATCCAGCGGATCCCCGAACTGCAGTCTTGGCTCACCGGTAATAATGTCAAAACCCACCGTTGCCAGCACCAGCCCAAGCGCAATTGAGATGATGGTTTTTGGAATATCGTCACCACCCAAACCGATAAACGTCGAGAACGCCAAAAGCATGAGTGCAAAAATTTCAGGATTACCAAATTTCAGTGCGACTGATGCCAGGGGAGGTGCGAAGGCTGTGAAAAACACATTGGCAACCGTGGCGCCGATAAACGAGGCTATCGCCGCAGTCACCAGCGCGCGTTCTGCTTTGCCCTGTAACGCCAGCGGCCTGCCATCAAAGGTTGTGGCAACAGCGGTTGACGCGCCGGGTATACCGAGCGTTATAGAGGAAATGGCTCCTCCATACATGGCACCGTAATATATTGCTGCGAGAAAGATCATCGGTGACGTAGCAGAACCGGTCATGTCCTGAATCACAAACGTGAATGGCAACAGTATCGCGACGCCATTGACCGATCCCAAACCAGGCATTGCACCGACAAACAGCCCGACAACAACCCCGACAATACACAACGCCAGGTTAATCGGCTGTAGTGCCTGAAAAATACCATCGACAAGAGAAGGAAGAATTTCCATGCGGCAGGCCCTCTACAAGAAGATGTCGTAAAGTGGAAGAAACAGCGGCTCAGAAATTCCCTTCGGCAAAACAATGCGCATTGCCACATCGAAGAAAAAGAAACAGAACACCGGAGTTAGCACTGAGATCAATAGAGTGCGACGCCAGGCATGACGTCCGAGAAATCGTAAGTAATAAACTAAAAA
>CALLLY010000222.1 GCA_938008205.1 uncultured Granulosicoccaceae bacterium | reverse complement strand
AGAACAGAATCATGAACGATGCAGCTATTCCGTTTCCAATGGAATTTCCCGATGGATTCATCTGAATGGACAATGAACGGCAATTTAATCAGCTTCAATCCACTAACAATCCGGAATTTCTATAAAGCGCAGGTTTGACTTTGTTTCCAGATAGCCTTTTCAATACGCGTTATAAAATGTCTGCACCCCTTTTCGGGATATCAAGGAAACCCGACACGTTAGCGAGGCTCCTTTCGAGTTTTAAGTCACTCACACTAAACACTTTCTACAAATATCAATAAATAGCACCAACAATTGCTATTTATTTTAAAATACCCGTTGACATCCAAACTCACCTCTCTATAATTCCGCCCCCTAACTTAACAACACAGCTTTCGAGCACGAATACAGTGAAACAACTTCAACGCACAATCTATGTCACCACCACTGAGAGGCAAGCTATACGTTTGTCACACAGTGTTGAGACATGTGCACCTGCGCATAACGCACGCGCAGTGCTCAACAATGATGGTGATCACAAATAATCTCGTAGCTCAGTTTGTACGCTGGCTACTGGCCAGCAGGATATAAAAGCCCCGGTTGGTCTCCAACCGGGGCTTTTTTTATGCGCATAGCAAGCGTATGGCCTCACAACTGAATGCATTGACGAAGGCTATTTCAGCGGTGCAGGTTCTGCAACCCTGCCCTGTGCACACAGGTGTCCAACCGACATTCCTGATGTGTATGCAGAAATAATTTGCAGTCAATACATGCCGAGTTAGCTCAATGGGTAGAGCATCAGATTTAGATTCTGGGTGTTGCGGGTTCGAGTCCTGCACTCGCGTCTTCCCTCACACGGAAACGCATAGCTTCCAAGGCTTTACTTGGTACAACGGCTGGAAACAGCCAAACGGAAAGGCCCCGGTGGTTGACCGGCATAGAGCGAGTCATTGACTGGCTCTGTAAAGATCGACCACAGCATCGCAGTCGTTTTGCGCGGCAACTCCGGTTCAATGCCAGCCTGTGGCACAAAGATCATTGCAGTGGCTCTTGCGGTTCGAGCCTGGGCAATGATCGCAGTTACGGGCCCGCGTTGAATCACGTTGCCTCCCACGAGGGCGATGTGGGGCCTGACTTTTTTTTAGAATTGATTTGTTTCAGAACAGTTCTGAAGCATCAATGCCTCAATATCGAGGCAATCCCGAAAGGGAACGTAAAACAGGAGTAAAGAACATGAAAATCCGGACTGTCATCTCTCCAACCGAGCGAGGACTGATGATCAGAGACAAAGCCATTGTCGATATCTTATCGCCCGGCGTTTACTGGCACTTGCCGGTAATCGGGAGTTCACGTATCGAAGTGGTATCTATTGTGGATGCGCAGTGCCGCTATCCACACATTGAGACTCTGGCGAAAACCAATCCGGAACTTGCAAAGCAATACTTTACCATCGCTGATCTTTCCGACAGCGAAGTTGGAATTGTGTATCAGGACAACAAGCTGGTTGATCTGCTACCACCTGGTGCTATTGTGCTGTACTGGAAGGGTCTGGTTGAGACTGTCATCAATCGCATTGATACTTTGGTCGTTGCTGAGGTAGAGGATGCATTGGTACAGGCAATCGGCAGAACCGGTAAACTCGCAAAGCGTGCAGCAGAAATTGGTGCCGTGCTCGGTGTAGATGTGCAGCAAAAGCAAGTCGGTTTTCTTTATGAAAACGGCGTGCGAACTGCAACTCTTGAGCCTGGTTACTACTTGTACTGGAAGTTCAAGCGTAAACTGACTGCTAAAGTGATTCACACTCAAATGATCATGGCCGAAGTTTCCGGACAGGAAATTCTCACCAAAGATCGAGTGAGCTTAAGGCTTAACCTTTCCGCAATCTATAAGATTGCAGATCCGGCCCGGGCTGAGGATTCACTGAACAACATCGATGACTATGTGTACCGGGAACTACAGCTGGCTTTACGCCGTGCTGTTGGTGCACAAACTCTCGATCAGTTGCTGGCGGACAAGCGTGCACTCGACATGACCATCAGCGACGATGTTGCTGAAAAGCTGGCCGCAGTTGGTATTGAGTTGAACAGCGCGGGAGTCAAGGATGTGATTTTACCTGGTGAGATGAAAGAAATTCTCAACCAGGTAGTCGCTGCCGAGAAAACCGCACAGGCTAACAACATCAGACGCCGTGAAGAAACCGCGGCAACCCGGTCACTGTTGAACACTGCAAAGTTAATGGCAGACAACCCGGTTCTGGTGAGATTGAAAGAACTTGAAGCACTTGAAAAAGTGACCACTCAGGTTGATCGAATCACTGTATTCGGCGGAATGGATGGTGTGATGAAGGATCTTGTCAAAATTGGCGATCCGTAAGTTCCACCAACGTGAAGTATCCCCGGTTGATTTGACCGGGGAGTTATATAGAGGAAAGGCTCATGCCTATACAAAAAGTTATTAAGAAGGGAAAAGTCCCGGTTAATATATACACCAATGATATTGATCATGGTGCGTATGATCAGCTGGCTAAAATTGCACAACTGCCATTTATTCACAGCCATATTGCCGCAATGCCTGATGTTCACAAAGGCATTGGCGCTACCGTAGGCTCGGTCATCCCGACTCGCGGTGCGATTATCCCCGCTGCAGTCGGGGTTGAGATCGGCTGTGGAATGAATGCTGTCAGGTTGTCTTTAACCGCTGACCAGCTGCCGGACAATCTCAAACCCGTACGCCACGCCATTGAAGACGCGGTACCG